>JAFLBV010000003.1:300000-508499 GCA_017302895.1 Ignavibacteria bacterium
AGTTTTTTGCCAATTACTTCCTCCATGAGTCAGATGTTACATTCGATCTAACTAAAAACCAAATGGAAATTCATAATAACACAGCCGAACCTTGGAAGGTAACTCTGATTGATACCGGACAAGATACTATGACCGGGGGAAGATTGTTGAGAGTTAAAGACTATATCGACACTGACACTTTTATGTTGACTTATGGCGATGGTGTTTCCGATGTTAATATTTCAAAGTTGGTTGAATTCCATACCATGCATAATAAAGTTGCAACAGTAACTGCTGCCCAACCATCCGGTAGATTTGGTGCTCTTAAGATCGAATCAAATAATTCTGTTAGCAGTTTCAAAGAAAAACCATCCGGTGATGGATCATGGGTGAATGCCGGTTTTTTTGTACTTAACACAAAGGTTTTTGATTATTTAACTGATGATACTACTATTTTTGAACAAAATCCTCTTCAAAACTTGGCAAATGATGGCCATTTAAGAGCTTTTAAGCACAGTGGTTTTTGGATGCCTATGGACAAATTGTCTGATAAAATTGATCTTGAAAAAATGTGGATAAGTAATAACGCTCCTTGGAAGTTATGGTATTGAAAAATTCATTTTATAATTTGTATGAAGGTAAAAGAGTCCTGATTACAGGGGATACTGGATTTAAAGGTTCCTGGTTGGCAATTTGGTTGAAGGAGCTGGGAGCGGAAGTTTTTGGTTATGCCCTGCCTCCAAAACGAGGTGAAGATAATTTTGTTCTTTGCGAGCTGGAATCAAAAATTATTCACCGTAATGGCGATATTCGTGATAAGGAATCATTGCGCGTTTTCTTTAAGGAAGTGCAACCGGATATTACTTTTCACTTGGCAGCACAACCATTGGTGATCGATTCTTATAATGATCCACATACCACATTTGAGACCAACTTAATGGGAACCGTGAATTTTTTTGAGGCCGTTAGAGCGACTTCTTCGGTGAAAGTAGCGTTAAATATCACCAGTGATAAATGTTATCAAAATAATGAATGGATTTGGGGATATAGAGAAAATGATCCATTGGGAGGCAAAGATCCATATAGTGCTTCCAAGGGTTGTTCCGAATTGATTACTGCATCTTATATTCACTCTTTTTTCAAAGATGGTGCATCGCCTTCAACCGCATCTGCAAGAGCCGGGAATGTAATAGGAGCTGGTGACTGGGCTGAAAATCGAATAGTACCGGATTTTTTTCGTGCAATTGAACGAAACCAATCCCTGTATTTGCGGTACCCCGATGCAACGAGACCATGGCAACATGTTATTGAGCCATTAAGCGGATATTTATTGTTAGGTGCAAAACTTTTTTCAAATGGAAAAAGTTTTTCGGGTGGTTGGAATTTTGGGCCTCAAGGGACATCGAACAAAACAGTACTGGAACTAGTGCAGTCGATGATCGAAACTATTAAGAAAGGATCTTTAGAGCTTTCGAAAGATAATCATCTACATGAGGCATCATTATTACAGTTGGATATTTCAAAGGCTAAATCATTACTAAAGTGGGAACCTGTTCTTGATTTTTTACAGACCGTTGATTTCACTGCGAAAGGGTATTTGGCCTCTTCCAATCTTTATGAAAGCAGAGTATCGCAAATACAAGAATACACTGCAATAGGTTCTGCTCAACAATTATCTTATTTAACATTAAACTAAGGCTAAGATTTGGATCATAAAGAGCTTAGAAAGCAGATTTTAGAGTTAACTCGAAATTATTACGAGGCTAAATTCGCAAATATTCCTTTTATTGAAGGCGTTTCAAATGTAAATTATGCAGGGAGAGTCTTCGACGAAAAGGAATTAGTCAATTTAGTTGACTCATCGTTAGATTTTTGGTTAACGGAAGGTAGATATTCGGAAGAATTTGCAGAGAAGATATCAGACTTTCTCGGAGTAAGTAATGTGATCCTTGTTAACTCAGGCTCTTCTGCAAATTTGGTTGCTTTTTCAGCTTTAACATCTGATAAGCTTGGGGATAAAAAATTAAAACCCGGAGATGAAGTCATCTCTGTGTCTGCCGGATTTCCCGCAACAGTAACACCAATTATTCAAAATGGGATGGTTCCTGTATTTGTCGATGTTGATATTCCGACCTATAATATCGATGTTGAGATGATGAAAAAGGCAATCTCAAACAAAACTAAGTGTATTTTCATAGCGCATACACTTGGTAATCCTTTTGATCTTGAAGAAGTAATGAAATTGGTAAAAGAACACGATCTCTGGTTAATAGAGGACAATTGTGATTCTTTTGGTAGTACATACAACGGAAAGTTTACCGGGACTTTCGGTCATATCTCCACTATATCTTTTTATCCGGCTCATCATATTACCACAGGTGAAGGTGGGGCAGTTTGCACAAACGACGAACAACTTGCAAAAATAGTTAAATCCTTTAGAGATTGGGGTAGAGATTGCTATTGCGCCGGTGGAGAGAATAATACTTGTGGGAAAAGATTTTCCCAAAATTTTGGGACTCTTCCGTTCGGTTATGATCATAAATATGTATATTCAGAAGTTGGTTACAACCTTAAGATGACAGACATGCAGGCTGCAATAGGCGCAGCTCAAATGGACAAACTCCAGTCATTCTGTAACATACGCAGATCTAATTTTAAAAGATATATTAAAATGTTTGGTAAGTATCCTGAACATTTTATTCTCCCTGAAGCGACAAAAAATTCAGATCCGGCCTGGTTCAGTTTTATAGTTACCTTGAAACAATCATCACCTATTAGAAGGGATGATCTGGTAAAATACCTGAACCAAAACTTGATAGAAACAAGAAGCCTCTTTGCCGGCAATATGGTCAGGCAACCTGCATTTATTGGTAAAAATTTCCGTATCGCTGATCATCTGAAGAATTCTGATTTGATCATGAATAACACATTTTTTATTGGTACTTATCCGGGCAATACAGAGGAAAGATTGGATTATATCGAGACTATTTTGGACAGGTTCTTGGGAGCAATTTAATGCCCATAGTAAAAAAATATTTTTGCAGAGTAGAAGAGGTAAGCCATCCTCTACCTGATTTGTACACGGTTACTTTTTCCTCAGACAAGAAATTTAGTTATTTGCCTGGGCAATTTCTTCATCTGGCAATAGACGATTATGATGGTGTTGGACAATGGCCTGACTCCAGATGTTTCTCCATGCAATCGAATCCGTCAGAAGAGTATCTGAAGATTTCATACACAGTAAAAGGGAATTTCACCAGGAAGCTCGAAAAAGTACTTAAGGCAGGACAAGAGGTTTGGTTAAAACTGCCCTACGGAGATGTTTTCCAACGCGATCATTCAAAGACCGACTGTGTATTTATCGCCGGTGGGACGGGGATTACCCCATTTATCTCATTGTTTACAGATTGTTCGTTTGAACAATATATAAACCCTGTTTTATACTTTGGAATACGAAGTGAAAAATACAATATTTTTGAAAGCGAATTGAAAGCAGCCATTGAAGTCAACAAGAATTTTCAAGTGAAAATCGTTGATCAGTCATCTTGTGGTAATTTGTCAATCGATCAAATTTTTACTAAACATCCAAATTCTACATACTTTTTGTCCGGTCCTCCCACGATGATTAAAAACTTTAATAATTTCTTGTTGGATCGTGGGGTTCCAATTTCAAAAATAATTTCGGATGATTGGGAGTAGGATGGACTCGATTTTAATAACTGGCATAAATGGGTTTTTAGGTAGTGAGATCGCTAAAATGCTAAGTACTACCCACAAAATTGTCGGAGTTGAAAAACAGATCAATAATCTCTCCAGAATTAGTGGCGAAAATTTTAAAATATATTCATCATCATTGCAAGATATTAAGAAACTTTTTCTTGAGAATGACATAACCGCCATCGTCCACACTGCAACCATTTACGGTAGAAATAATGAAAATGAATTAGATTTATTTTACTCAAATATGGTTTTCCCGCTTCAACTTCTGTCGATAGCAATAGCACATGAAATCCCTTATTTTATAAATACTGATACTACATTAGACAGGTTTACTAGCGCCTATTCACTCACAAAAAAACAATTTCATGATTGGCTATATTTTTATAAAGAGAAAATTAAAATCATCAATTTGGAACTACAGCATTTTTATGGACCGGGTTGTCCTGATACTAATTTTGTGATCGCTCTGCTCAAAAGGTTGATGCGCAATGAGAAAGAAATTGCCTTAACTCCAGGAGATCAACTTAGGGATTTTATATATTCCGAGGATGTGATTCAAGTATATAAGAAAGTAATAGATTCACTAAATAACTTTAAGGTTAACTATACTCCTATTAGTGTAGGAACAGGTGTTCCGATTGAGTTAAAGAGTCTTGTTCAATTGGCGCACAAAATTTGCCAATCTGAATCAAAACTTCTTTTTGGTGCTTTGCCTTACCGAGAAAACGAAGTCATGTACGCTGTCGCTGATCTGACTTCCAATGGAGCCTTTAATTGGGATGCAAAAACTGGAATAGAAACAGGTTTGATAAAAACCGTTCGATATCTTCAAAAAGAGAATACTTAATATTTTGGACTCTTTTGATTCAGTAGCTCTATCTTTTGTTTGTATTACTCCAACGGATGTGAGTTGTGTTTATATATTCTTTTTAACTTTTGCACATACTACTACAGTTGGGTAATAGATGGGTGAAAATCGTAAAATAGCAAAAAACAGTCTAATACTCTATGGCAGATTGTTAGTTTCGACTCTTATTGGACTGTATACCTCCAGAATTGTTCTGCAAGAACTCGGAGTAGCGGATTTTGGGATATATGCTGTAGTTGGGAGTATCATAACTTTACTCAATTTTATTAGTACTTCAATGTTGGCGACGACCTTAAGATTTATCGCTCTTGAATTAGGTAAAGAAGATAAAGGCGATGCAAATAATGCATTTAACACATCTTTAATTATTCATATTTCACTTGCAGTAATCGCATTATTTATTGGTGAAATTGTAGGTTCATTTTATATAATTAACTATTTAAATATAGAAAACAGTAAAATTGATGATGCATTATATGTGTTGCATTTTTCCATAATTGCCGCTTGTTCCTCAATAGTAAGCATCCCGTTTCAAGGTTTAATAACGGCTAAAGAAGATTTCTTTGCCAGTGCATGGATAAATATTATTCAATCTGTTTTAAGATTCGTAGTGGCTATACTTTTGATTTATTTAACCGAGAATAAATTACGGGTATATGCAGTAGGAACTACGATAGCATTGGCCTTCAGTTCTTTTCAATTTTATTATTTTTGTAAAACTAAATACCCACAAGTTATTAAATGGAAGTTAAGTAAAAAATATTCTCATTATCGAAAGATATTAAACTATAATTTTTGGATATTATTAGGAACTCTTGCATTCGTTGGGCGAAGTCAGGGAACAGCTTTATTACTGAATTCTTTCTTTGGGACAGCATTAAATGCTTCATATGGAATAGCAAATCAGTTGAATGGGTTCATTATGAATTTTGCAAAAAATTTGAACGGCGCTGCAGTTCCTCAGATCACAAAAAGCTATAGTAAAGGAGATCATAGTAGGTCTATGGCAATAGTTTATAGTATTTCGAAGTATTCTTTCTTTTTAATGCTTATACCTACTATACCAATTATTATATCGATTGATGAAATACTGAACATCTGGCTTAATGAAGTACCTCCATTCACAAAAGAATTTGTTATAATAATGTTATTGAATGGACTACTGGGAAGTTTGTCCTCTGGTTTCGATGCGGCAATCCAAGCGACTGGGAGGATAAGAAACTATCAAGTTACTGTAAGTTTGTTGCTCTTACTTTCTTTATCAATTTCATATTTGTTGTTTTGGTTTGATTCGGAACCATACTCAATTAATATTGTGTTTCTGGCGGCAAGTTTTCTTGCAATTTTTGTGGGTATTAGGTTCATGTCCAATTTGACTGAATTTTCTGTGTCAGAATATTTAAAAAAAACGGTCTTAAAGGCATTTAGTGTGGTATTAACTATTACACCAATCTTCTTTCTGAGGAGTTTTTTCTCGAATTCTTTGCCTAGTGTAATTCTGTTTTCAATTTTAACTGTTTGCTCTATTTTATGCTCCATTTATTATATTGGATTGGAAAAAGATGAACGAAAAGTCGCTCTTAATTTTTTTCAAGCATTTCTTTCGAAATTGAATTTGGGGAACAGGTAAGAACTATGATAGACACTCCTGTGTTGTTTATTACTTTTGCAAGGCCAGAATATGCGCAAAGGTCGTTTAATGCGATAAAGGACGCTAAACCCAAAAAACTGTATTTTTATTCTAACAAAGCAAGAGGATTTAATGACAATGAAATTGAAAGAAACAATTCTGTTCGTAACTTAGTAAGCAAAATAGATTGGGAATGTGAGTTAAAAGTCTTTTTTAGGGAAGAGTATGTCGATGTGTACACCTCTCTTTGGAGTGCGATTGATTGGGTGTTTGATAATGAGGAACAAGCAATAATTCTTGAAGAAGATTGTGTCGCCTCTGTTGCTTTCTTTTATTACTGTAATCAACTATTGAATAAGTATAAAGACGATTTGAGAATTTGGGTTATTAGTGGGAATAATGTTATAGAAGGATTTAATCCAAATAGCTATGATTATTTCTTCAATTCCTTCCCGTATTTATATGGATGGGCCTCGTGGAGAAATCGATGGCAAAGAATCTGGCGAGATCGGATACCCATTGAGGCAATGATTGAATATAAAGTGTTTGATCAAGTCTATCTTAAACGAAAAGCAGCTCGTCAAGCTGAAAAATTTGTTTATAGTATAATTGAAACAAGGGCATGGGATCATAGATTTCTCTTAACAATGAAATGTAATGGTGGTGTGGGTGTGATTCCTAAAGTGAATCTTGTTGAGAATATAGGTATTATTGGTGAACACAATCAAGGGAAGAAAAACATTTTCCAGAGTATAGGTAACTCAGGCCAAGAAATATATAAAATCGATCATGAACCACCTTTCGTGATTTCTGATTATAGTTATACGCAAAAGTTTTATAGTTCTCTCTATCTGCGAAAACGTAACTTATTGCAGAAACTGTCGCTTTGGCTCAGCAGGTCAACTCAAAATTCTAAGAAATCTTAAATGACATGAGGCTATCTTTAATCAAAAATGAAAGAAAATGAATATGATATCACCAATTAAAAAGAAGATTAATTTAAAAATAAGTAATTTGTTAAGGAGTTTTGGATTCGAAATTAGAAGAGTATCCACTGAAAACCGAGTCCAAATTGAGAAACGCAAAACCGGTTCTGAACGAGATCAAAATGGGTACGATCAAGTGTGGTCCAATGGTAGATTCGTGGAACAATATGGTAATGATCACAAGTTGTACTACGAACAATTGTTAAAGTTCGTTTTGCAAAAGAATTTAATCGAAAACATGCACACTGTGGCCGATGTTGGTTGTGGTCCAGGATTTTGGATCAAAAGACTATCTGAAACTTATCCAAACTCAAAATTATTTGGATATGATTTTTCGGAAAGTGCACTTGAGGCGGCTAAAAGAATATGTAGCACGGTCGATTTCTTTCCTCACGACATATACGATAGTTTACCCCAGCGTTTTGATGTAATATTTTGCTGTGAAACACTTGAACATCTATTATATCCTGAAAAAGCCTTAAGCAATGTTTTAGATTCTGTAAAGGTGAACTGTATCTTGACAGTTCCTGACGGTAGGATTGATACGTATGCAGGTCATATTAATTTTTGGAGTGAGGAAAGTTGGAGATGCTTCACAATGCGATGGTCTGAGGATTGGGATATTGAAACACTAAAATTAGGAACTAAACTTGTTGCAATATTTAGGAGGAAGTAGGCAGGAGCAATCTAAATCCTGTTACTTTTCTCTTTTGAAGTTGCTTACTTTAATTCTTAATAGCCAATACGAAGGTCGGTATTTTAGAAAGAAAAATGAAGAAAACGAATGTAAAAGTTGTTGCCTATAATCTAATGCTTCAAATCTTGAGGAAGAACAGGAATATTGTTCGAATAATCGCATTATACGCCAATTTTATCGAAAATTATTTTCGTGATATGCGAAGATACTTGAAGTATTCAAGAACACTACATAAAAGAAGTTTGGCGAGGCATCTGAGTGTGATTATTCAACAGTATCATGTACTAGAGAAAGGTCTTACTATGCCGGAACCTAGGTTAGGATTTGGGAAGGCTAATTTTCTTGCTCTTAAGGAAAATTGTGTTGGGTTTTTACAAAATTATGGGGGACACCATGCTCAGCTTATTCATGCTATCCGCGTACTTCGGGAATATATTGAGTTTCATGAATCGAGTAATTATAAATTAGACGCTGAAATCTACATGGGAATGGAGGCATTAAGTGGTCTAACGGGTGATTCAATACATAATGAGCAACTTACTGTAAGTATTGATGAATATTTTAGGTTCTCAAAATCTAGCTTTTCGGAATTTGCCTTATCCAGGCACAGTGTGAGAAACTTTTCGGACTGCCAAGTTTCAATGGAAGTTTTGTTTGATGCGATCAATTTAGCAAATCATGCGCCTTCCGCTTGTAATCGGCAACCATGGAAGACCTATATATTTGCCGAAAGAGCAAAGATAGATGAGATTCTCTTACTGCAAGGTGGGAATCGAGGATTTGGCCACCTAACTAACAAGTTAATGATTGTTTCCTGCGATCTTAGCGTATATAGCAGTACAAACGAAAGAAATCAGGGATATATAGATGGAGGAATATTTTCAATGAATTTATTATACTCGCTACACTACTATAAAATTGGTGCGTGCATATTAAATTGCAGTTTTGATTTCAATTTGGAAACACGAATTAAACAATTAAGTAATATTGGTGAAAACGAAATTCTAATCGCTATGATAGCAGTCGGATATCCTCCTGAAGAATTCAAAATTGCAAGTTCACCAAAAAACGATTGTAGTCTGAATTCGTTCACCTCTTAATGGACTTTTAAAATGAACATAGGAATTTTAACATACCACTCAGCTTATAATTTTGGCGCTAATTTACAAACCCTTTCAACTGTGAGTTATCTAAGAAATTGCGGTTATGATCCAATAATTGTTGATTTTCAATCATCCGAATTGGAGAGAAAATACGATATTGTTACACCATCGCCCCAAGCTCAGGTATTCAAGCAATTTCTACACTTGAATTTCAATCTTACTTCGAGATGTGAGAATTCAACAGAAATTGCAGCTGAAATAGAAAAAGCTAATATAGAATCGGTGATAATTGGTAGTGATGCTGTGGTACAACATCATTCATTCTTATCAAGATTAAGAGTTAGCTTTTCGCGAAAAAAAATCT
The DNA here is from genome assembly GCA_017302895.1 of Ignavibacteria bacterium. Taxonomy (NCBI): domain Bacteria; kingdom Pseudomonadati; phylum Ignavibacteriota; class Ignavibacteria; species Ignavibacteria bacterium. Next base: position 309,348 of record JAFLBV010000003.1, read on the forward strand.
TTAGAGTTCGGGTTATCCCCCCGAACTATGAGACCACATTCCCGAATCCCTTTTGGGGAGAGTTCTTAGATTTTCTTGAGAAAGATAATGTCACTATTATGATGTCAGTTTCTTGTCAGAATACAGACTATCAATTGTTCCCGAGAAGGATTAGAAGGGACATTTATAAGTATCTTTTAATGATGAACTACATATCGGTGAGAGACCTGAGAACTCGAGATATGATGACTTTTGTTTCGGGTGGTAATTTAAAACCACCGATCACACCTGATCCAGTTTTTGCATTCAATCAGAATGTGTCACAAATTCCATCACGAGAAGAGATCATTAAGAGGTATAATCTGCCAGAGAAATATGTACTTCTAAGTTTCCATTCGAGTAAAACAGTTAGTGTAAGGTGGATTAATGGTTTAATGGAACTCTTCTCTTTACATGGGATTGAGTGTGTCGCTTTTCCTATGCCAACAGGTATCATGTTTCAAAATGATCTTAGGTATAAAATAAAATTACCACTTGATCCAATAGATTGGTATTGTTTAATAAAGTATTCATGTGGGTATATTGGTGAAAAGATGCATCCTATCGTTGTGGCTCTACATAATATTGTCCCTTTTTTTAGCTTCGACCATTATGGGATAAACCGTTTCAATTTATTCTCATCAAAGTACGGCAGTAAAATTTACCATATATTAAATAAAGCGGAATTTCTTGATAACAGGGCCTCCAGCGTAAATTCACACTATAATCCACCACCATCACCAGCTGTTGTATTTGATAAAATATGTAATTTTGATACCAATAAATGCCAAAAGTTTTCTTCCCAAATGCTTGCTGAATATAATCAAATGATGCTCGATATTTGTAAAGTCTTGGATTTCCCTAGACTTAAACAGTAGTGTTCAAGTAATTAATATTTTACAATTATGATTTTATATATTCCCAAAAATGTTGATGTTTACAACACTCATTTAATCAATTTAATAAAAGCATATTCCAAAAGAAATATTAGGGTTATAGTCGGGTATGATACTTTTGGATACGGCACTATTATTCCTGACTATATCCATTTTCACATGGTCGAAGGTTTACTTAGGACACTGAATTATGATCTTGGTTTATTTTTCGAAAGAATGGAATACTTCAAACAGAATGGATCTCGATTTTTGTATACAGCCCATGATCTATATCCACATAATAAAATTGAAAATATTGACTATAAAAGCTTTTTCATAAGGTTTCTTGACTTCATCCCCCTTATGATACATCATGGGGACAAATCTATTCAATTACATCAACAATTGTATCCTAATGTTAACGGGAAAAATCATCTTGTTTGCCATCACGGAGACTACTCAGCCGATTTTACCAATTTTTGCGAAGGGAAGGACGATGCGAGAAAAATCTTGGAGATCCCTAAAAATAAGAAGGTGATTCTCGTTTTTGGGCAGTTACAATTTAAAAATGTTTCATTTGCAAAAGGAGTCATGAAAAAGCTTCAAAAATATTCAAAAGATTATTTTTTCATCTTTGCAGGTGTCAATCCGGTGACAAAATATCATGGGATTAATGAATTATATTATCATTTAAATAATGACTATTTGAATCGAATTAGAATCAACAGCATGAGTATTCATAAAAGGTTCTCGAATTATGAAATGTTTTTATTATTCAAAGCCGCTGATGCAATATTTTTAACACATAATAATGGATTAACATCAGGAATTATTCCGCTTTCTGCTTCATTACAAAAACCATTTATTTATCCAAACATAGGGGTATTCGAAGAACAGGCGTTAGATACAAAGTCTATTAGTTATAAATGCGAAGATATTCAATCTGCGGTGGATGCGATCGAAGATTTACTGAGAGAGGATTGCTCTGAATTTGATAACGCAAAATGGCTTAGGCAAAATTCGTGGGATGTTCATGTGGGAAGAATTCTTGAAAGTCCTTTGTTCAAAACAAATGAAAAACTTATTTAGTGGGACCAAGTATGAAAAGGGATACTAAAATACTCTTCATTCATCATGCAAGTGGTTGGGGGGGGGCACCAATTAATATGATCAACATCATTATTGCATTGCGATTTCGCGGGTACGTAATCGAAGTTTTACTTTTAAGGAACTCAGATTTAGTGACATATTTAAAGTCCCAAGATATTTCTTATAAAATTGTAGATCATTGGTTTTACAAAAAATTTTATAGGTACTTCAGCCATACCGTACCTGGTTATACAAGATGGTTCAATCTACCTACCTTAGTGCATCTATCAATTAGTTGGTTACTTTCCAGATATATATTTGCACCTCAGATACTGAGGCAGGTTGATCATGATATAATTCACTTAAATTCGTCTGTGTTGACCGATTGGTTATCACCATCCGCCAAAAAGGCTAAAGTTGTGATGCATGTTCAAGAGCCTTTTTCGTCAGGGCTCTTCGGCTTGCGTTCCAGATTCTTTCGGAATCAGATGGTAAAATATTGTAACCATATAATAGTTATCAGTGAAGATAATAAAACTAGGCTCGGCATAAGTCACAACATATCCATAGTTTATAATTTCGCTGAATTTGCCACTCAAATTCCTAATAAAGAATCCTACGAAAGTAGACGAGCTTTGTATCTGGGTGGTGCATCAAATATTAAAGGATTTCATTTATTAATAGACTCTGCTCCACTCTTAGACAAGGAAATCGAGATATTATTTTTAGGTTATTATCCTCAAGTTAGAGAGTCAGCTAGACACTTCCTTAAATATTTATTATCTTTCACTTACAGGCGGATGGTTCGATCATTAAGATTAATGAGGTCTAATCCTAATTTTTTGGAAATTGGGGTAGTTGAAAATCCCATCCCATACATCAACAATGTTGCATGTGTAATCTGTCCTTTTGTCATTCCCCATTTTGCACGACCAATAGTTGAAGCATTTGTTAATTATAAAGGAGTAATTGCTACAAAAGTGGAAGGGATGGATGAGATTGTTACTGACAATGAGGATGGTCTTCTCATTAATCTTGACTCGGAGAGTTTGGCTATTGCTTTGAACTCATTATTAAATGACAAACGAAAATTAAAGCAATTCGGTCTATCTGGCTATATCAAATCACAGAAACTATTCTCCAGTTTGAATATCGATAAAATAGAATTGATATACCAGAATATCATCAAACCAATTTAGGATTTTATTGATGAACGAGAGTTTAAACAGAAATAACCTATTGTCTTTAGTCTCAATGATGTTGATTATTTCTGGTTTTTTATTTATTATAGTGAATAATCTGCCTTATGGACTAGGGAGCAATCGTTTCCTTTGGTCACCTTTGTGGCTATTGGGAATTCTTTTAATGAAGCCCAAGGTTTACACTTATAAACTTGTGCTATTTGTACTGTTTTATGGGGTTGTTTTTGTTTTTTTATTGCCAAATACACTATGGCGGTACACTAATGATTTTTATATTGCCTCTATCTTGAATGAATTTTATTCCATAATAGTCGCAATTACCGTCGTGGCTTATTTCCTTTTAACCAAGGATTATAAGACATGGGGACTAATTGGAGTTGTTGGTTTCATTTCTGTTATTATTACCGCATCGATGACGCTCATAGCAACACAATTTTTCCCTTCAATCGTCAGAGCATCAGTTTCTGAGAATTTCACATATACCTCAGATTATTCCTTTTTCTCACAAATCGGTGCTGGAGGGTATGGATTTGCACAGTCCTTAGTGGTACTTGTACCAATTATTGTTTTTTTTATTAAAAATGAAACTAAAAGTAAAACTAAGAAGGTAGTGTTTTTTATTATTCTAAGTTTGGTATTTATCACAATAGTCAGAATGCAGTTATTTGCTAATATTCTTGTGTCTCTGATAATTTTAACTGTAGCATTTCTTGGAAATCATAAGCAAAAGTCTAGCTTAGTTTTGATTATCGGTTCCTTGCTTTTTCTCACCATGGTATCAACGACCTATATCTCAGCAGTAGTAAAAGAAGTTAGTTTGAATTTTGAACCAGAATCTGAGATGTATTTGAAACTCAATGACTTATCAATATTAATCGAGTCATCTTCTTTGGATGATGAAGGTTCGATTACGAGCAGGGCGGAGAGGTACCCACAACTTTGGGAGACATTTATTGATAACCCTTTGGATGGAAGTGCTAGTAATCCAAACCATAATTCACGATCGATGCATTCAGGGGGACATCTTTATTGGATGAGCAGGTTAACATTGTGGGGATTACCCATGTTTTTGGTGTTCTTATTTATTTTGTATAAATTATTTTATCATGTTGGGAGTGTTCTCACAAGCGATTATCGATTCTATTTCCATTTATCGGTTCTATCAATAATCTTACTAGGCTTTATGAAGAATATTGGGGGTAGAGAAGTGGTTTATACGCTTTTTTTAATAATTCCAGGTTTATATTTTTACATTAAAAATGTCTATTCTATTAAAAATAAACTAAAATGAAACTCGTATTTCAAGTTATTTTTACATGACCCGAACAATTATCCTAGTAACAACACAACCATTTCCTTTTGGTATGGCCTCAACTAATAGATTAAGAAGTCTTGCGGTAGGGCTAAATAAGAACGGTTTAAAAGTTAGAGTGCTCTGTCTTAAGCCGACTTCAATTGAGGAGAACTTAATTTTCCTAGGTGATAAAAATTGTGGAAGGTATGAAGGTGTTGATTTTGAATACACTTCCATCACGATTCGCGATAGTAAAAGCAAACCTTTAAAAGCCATATATATAATCTCTGGAGTGTTGTGCTCGATTATTCGAATCCTAAGGTTAGGGCGAGTTGAAAAAATTAACCAAATATGGGTGAGTTTTTCTACTGTTGCGTATATTCTCACTTACTTTGTGGTTGCGAAATTAGTTAAAAGTCAATTTACTCTTTTCAGAAGTGAATATCCGAAATTGGAAAGGAATAAATTGACAATGTTTTTATTCGACAAATTGTATTCTCAACTTTTATTTAAGTGTTTTGACAATTTTGTGATTATGACGACAAAACTCAAAGAATATTTCGATGATAAAAAAAAATCCGACGCCAAAAGTATCTTAGCACCCATGACTCTCGACTTTTCAAAATATGAATTCCAGAGAAGGGAAATTCGCTCCAATCGGGAATATATAGCTTATTGCGGGACAATGAATTTTAATAAAGACGGTGTGGATAATCTCTTAAGGGCATTTAAATTGATTTCTGTCCAATATCCTAATTTGTTCCTCTATTTGATAGGAGACTTGGAGGGAAGCAGGGAAACTTTGGACTTAATTGATGAACTTGAAATCAGCGATAAAGTAATCGGAACTGGCTATGTAACAGGAGACACTTATCTGAATTATCTCAGCGAGGCCAGGGTGTTATGTTTGGCACGACCAAAGACACCACAAAATGAAAATGGGTTTCCCTCGAAATTGATAGATTACCTTGCAACCGGCAAACCCGTAGTAACAACTGATACAGGTGAGGTTTCAAAATATTTTAAAGATGATGAATCTATATTTTTTGCAACCGCTGGGGATTATATGGATTTTGCTAAAAAACTCCTATCTGTTTTAGAAAATTATGACCATAGTCTTAGTGTGGGAGTTAAAGGAAGGCAAGTAGCTATGAAGAATTTTGACTATATCTCTGTGACAAAGCGAATAATCAGTAACTTGTTTTAATGAACAGTATTTTTTAAAAGAGGAATTCTCTTTTTTAATTAAATGTTTCTAATATAGTACCGAGAGTTATGCTATATTTACTGATTGTTGAAGGGTTTTATTAGTTCTTTAAGAATATCAGATTCTGAAAGATTTATGTATCTGAATGAATGTAATTTTTCATTTATTTTATCTTACTTTGTTAGCCTTAAATCCAGAGTGTCCTTTAAGGCTGCGAAATAAATGGTTCATATTTTTTTATCACTTTAAGAATCATATGAAGATTTTCTACTAATCATTTCTCAATTCAGGTAAAATTATGTGGCTGATTACAAATAAAAAAATTGATTCGAAGAATATTAATTGTGACATGATTAGTGAAGGACAATTTACATTTTTATATTCTGGTTCAGAAGTTAAGGTTTTTGTTGATGAAAAATCGAACAAAACTGCTTTTGTATTCGGCAGGCCTCTTTTTCGTACATCCGGTTCCTCGACTGAACATAGTCTCCAGGGGATGCTTAATTATTTTGACAAAGCCGGAATTACTTCACTTGCAAGATCGTTGAAGGGGAATTTTGTTTTAGGGATTATCAGTAAAAAATATGTTTACATTGTCTCTGATAGATTTGGTATATACAAATTCTTTTATTTTCACAAGGAAGGAGAATTCTTCGCCTCAGATTCACTCAGATCGTTAACGCAGTTATTAACTCCGACAATCTCAAAACAGGGCATTATTAAATATGTTTTGGGATATCACTTCATCTCTGGTTCAACAGTATTTAATAATATTCTGCACAATGCACCGGCAGAAATCATCACTGTTGAGGGCGATATCATGAGGAAATCGAAATATTGGGATGCAAGAGAATTATTAGTTCAGGAGAAGAGGGGTACAGGTATTACTGAGGTAGTTAGTGTCCTTGAGAAATCGCTTATCAGTGAGTTAGATGAAAATAATGTTGCAAACATATCACTGTCCTTGACTGGTGGTGGTGACACACGCAATTTATTAGCTTTAATGCTTAAGAATAAGTTTAAATTAAGTTTATTTACTTACGGTAATCCGAATTCAGTTGATTGTTTGAGGGCATCAGAGATTTCTGATGGTTTGAAACTTGACCATGAAATTCTTGACATTCAAATGACAAAAGGATTATTTGAAGAAACAGCACGAAAGATAGTGAGAGAAGGTAATAGCCTTTCATCTATACACAGGGCACATCGACTTCTCTCAATTATAAAACAATCTGCAAAATCTGATACCCTTTTGTTAGGTACACTCGGAGGAGAGTTTGTAAAAGGAGTAGATGAGGACGATTATATTACTCCAAAATTTATTTATAAACATTACGGATGTGAGCTGAACGAAGAAATAGTTGCTTCTTCGCTCAGTGAGAAGGGTATTCTAACTAATAGGGTTGATATCGAGAAGTTGACTGAATTCTTCAAAGGCACTAATTATTTTTCAGGCAGTGCAATTGAGAGGAAAATTTCAGTTTTATCTGAAATAACTGCTCATCTACACGATGCACAAGATATTACTCTTTTTAAGAGGTATATTAAAAATGTCGTCACACCATTTCTCGATATAGATTATTTAGAGGCATTATTCTCATCGAAATTTTCCTTTGATATTAAAGAAAGGATTACGCCAAATTGGAAAAGAAAAATTCAATTTCCGGAATTTTCTGTGAAATTAATTAATGAGGTTTACCCTGAATTACTTCGCTTCCATTACTCTGGTGGACATAAACCCAGCGAAATTTTGTATAATAAATACTACGGTGCTGTTAGACGATTGATACGCCAAGTCAGACGTCCTAGTTATCCTCAGAATTTTCCTTTGTCTTATTGGATGAAAGCATTCGTTCTTGAAGAATTGCCAAAGTGCAATGACCACCAAATATTACGGGAGGTATTTGATCTTGATGAGTTGCAAAAATTACTACATAATCCAAATCAACTCGGGACAACTGAGAGATTTTGGCTCAAATACACTAATCCAATTATGATGCGTTATATTATTGAAGAATTCGGGGTGTAATATGTTAGTTGGAATTATTGTGAATGAGGATCATATTTCCGGTGACAAATGGATTGTAAGTTGCAAGAAAAAAAATGTTGATTTCAGAGTATTAGAGATAACCGATCCTCATTTTTTTGAAAAAGTGATCGAATATAAATGTGATTTTTATCTCCTTAAGCCCCCCGGAGCGATTTCATATTACAAAACATTATTCGATGAAAAAATTATGACAATTGTCAATTATTTGAATTGTAAAGTTTTTCCATCTTTAAGTGAAGTTTTGGTTTACGAAAATAAACGATTTTTAGCTTATTTTTTAGAAAGCAATAACCTGCCTCATCCGACGACTTATGTTGCCTATTCAGTTGAAGCGGCAAGAAAAGTATCAGAATCATTAGGCTTTCCATGTGTTGCAAAGACGGCAATTGGTGCGTCAGGCAGTGGTGTGGAAATACTCAGAACTTCTATGGAGTTTGAAAAATATGTCAATCGTGGGTTCTCCTCGACTGGGATTAAGAGGAGATTTGGTCCTAACAGAGTAACCGGGACATCGAAAAAATGGATTAGTAAAGCAATAAATGATCCGGTTTACTTTATTACAAAAATAAAGGAGTACAGACACAGGTCAGCAGATGCACAAAAAGGTTTTGTAATACTTCAGAAATTTGTACCTCATGATTTTGAGTGGAGAGTCGTTCGAATTGGAGATAGCTATTTTGCCCATAAGAAAATTAAACATGGTGAAATGGCTAGTGGTAGCAAAGGAATAGATTATGTCAATCCTCCTAAAAATTTATTAGATTTTGTACGGAGCATTTGCGAGAAATTCGAATTTCGATCAATGGCAGTTGATCTCTTCGAAGATGGGAACGGAGGATATCTGATTAATGAACTGCAAACGATTTTTGGGCATGTTCAAAGTCATATAATGGAGGTAAATGGATTACCCGGGCGATATTTGTTCATAAATAATGAATGGTGTTTTGAGGCTGGAGATTTTAACACTAATGAATCCTATGATCTTAGACTTCAAAGTGCTATAGAACTTTATGCAAAAAATCGGTAAAATAGTCCTTTTGGTGCCTGCTCCAACTGCAAAAGGAGGGATTTCATATTATTATGAATCCTTGCGAAATGAACTCCCTCAAGATGTAATATTTTTTGAGAGGGGAGCCAGAAACTGGCCGCAAAGAACCGGGTTCTTCGGGGAATTAAAGAGAATATTCTCCGACTTCAGGTTATTCAGGTCTCTTGTTAGAAAAGAAAAAATCAGTCTTGTGCAATCGTCAACATCCTTGGGGGTACTCACAACATTGCGAGACGGGATTTTTTTGAAGTATTCCCAAAGTAAAGGCATAAAGACAATCGCTTTTTTTAGAGGATGGGATGCAGATGTCGAGAAGGAAATCGAAGAAAAATACCTGAAAATGTTTAAGTTTTTCTTTTTTAGTTGTGATGTCTTGATGTCATTGTCACAACATGTGAAGGGAAAGCTGCAGTCCTGGGGCTTTGAAAAGGAGATATTTGTGGAAACTACTCTCGTAGATAAAACTCTTTTATCTGCAATCGGCCAACAGCAAATTGTTGAAAGACATAATAATGCATTTGCAACAAGCAATTTTGAAATACTCTTTATGTCAAGGATCGAACAGCGAAAAGGGATCTATGAATGTCTGAGTGCTTTTTCTCAGCTCCAGGAAAAATATAGAGGGAAGATTAACTTTAAGTTTAACATACTTGGAGATGGATTTGAGAGAGATTCAGTTGAAAAATTTATCGAAATTCAGAAAATAGAAAATGTGTTTTTACCGGGGTTTATAAAAGGTGATCAAAAAGGTCAATATTTAAAAACCGCCAATATATTCCTTTTTCCCTCATACGGTGAAGGGATGCCGAACGCGGTTCTCGAGGCCATGGCAGCCGGAGTCGTTACAATAACCACCCCTGTAGGTGGGCTGGTAGATTTCTTCATGCATCGTGAACATGGTTTGATAGTAGCAAAACCCGATGCCGGTCTTTTGGTTGACGCTGTAGAAAAGGTACTCTTTGAAAAGGAATTATCAATAAGAATGGCAATTAAAGCTCATAATTATGCAAAAGCAAATTTCTTTTCCGATGCAGTAGCAGGCAGGTTAATGAAAATTTTTAATTTTACAATCAGGAAATAAATTGGAACAACTCACTCAACAATTAAAATCAGGTGTGATGGAAATTCTGGATGTTCCATTCCCCGGAATGAATGAAAATCAGATTCTTGTGCGGAATTATTATTCTGTAATTAGTGCCGGCACGGAAGGCAAAACAGTTTCAGATGCAAGAAAAGGCTACCTTGCTAAAGCAAAAAGTCGCCAAAAGGAAGTAAAACAAGTTTTAGAGATGGTTAAAAGTGAAGGTCTTGTAAAGACTTACGATCTCGTGATGAACAAACTTGAGACTCCCGCTCCATTGGGATACAGTTGTTCGGGAGAGGTAATTGCTGTCGGCAAAAATATTAATGACATAAGAGTTGGGGACAGAGTAGCGTGCGGTGGTTCGGGTGCATACCATTCAGAGATTGTTTCTGTATATCGGAATCTTTGTGTGAAAGTGCCAGAGTCGGTCCAAATGGATGAAGCTGCCTTCGCTACTATCGGGTCGATAGCAATACAGGGTATTCGCCAGGCGGACATGAGATTCGGAGAAAATTGCGTTGTTATTGGACTTGGCCTGATTGGTCTTCTAACAATCAAATTACTTAATGCGGCTGGTATAAAAGCAATTGGAGTTGATATCTCTCCAAGTGCAGTTGTTAAAGCGAAAAAAGAAGGTGCATTTGAAGCATTCGAAAGGTCCTTCCCGGGATTGGAAAATGCTGTCATAGATTTAACCGATGGAGTCGGGACTGATGCAGTCATTATCACTGCCGGATCAAGTTCACTCGATCCGGTAGAATTTGCAGGGTCAATTGCCAGACACAAAGGAAAAGTTGTAATTGTAGGAGCAGTTCCTACCGGTTTTTCCAGATCAAATTATTATAAAAAAGAATTGGACTTAAGAATGTCCAGTTCTTACGGACCTGGCCGGTACGACCCTCTATACGAAGAAAAAGGTTTTGACTATCCGATTGGTTATGTCAGGTTTACAGAGAACAGAAATATGAAGACTTTTATCGATTTTCTGAACTCCGGAAAAATTTCAATTCAATCACTAATATCCCACAAATTTTCTCTTGAGAATTCTCCTGAAGCTTATGATCTTGTAGTTTCTCGAAAAGAACCCGTCACAGGTATCTTGATTGAGTATGATATTGAGAGGACTATTCTTAAAGAAGATAAATTCGTAGATAAGATTATTCGAAAATTAGGAAAAGTAAATGCAAGTTTTATTGGTGCTGGAAACTTTGCACAGAATGAGATACTGCCGCGGATTAAAGATGATTGCAATTTTATCGGTATTGTTACAGGTGAAGGGAATAGCTCATCATATGTTGCCAATAAATATGGATTTAAATATGCCACAGACGAATACAACAGAATCTTGACAGATCCGGATACTAACCTCGTTTTTGTTGTAACAAGACATGATTCTCATGCAAAATATGTTGCGGAAGCTTTAAAACATGACAAAAATGTTTTTGTCGAGAAACCACTCGCACTAAATTTTCGAGAACTTGAAATGGTGAAACAGGCCCACGCTTCAAGTAAAGGTTCGGTATTGCTCGGATTCAACAGAAGATTCTCACCGTTGACTGAATATATATCTAATAATACAACTCCCTCTCAGCTAAAGTCTATCAATATTAGAGTGAATGCTGGCATTGTACCCCCTGATCATTGGGTACATGATCCAGCGGTTGGAGGTGGGAGAATTCTTGGAGAAGTATGTCACTTTGTCGATCTAGCTTGTTTTTTATCGGGTTCCACCGTAAAGTTTGTTTCAGCGAGTATTATGGATGATAAAAATGCAAATAATGATACAGTTGTTGTAAATTTAAAGTTTAGTAATGGTTCCATTGCTTCCGTCACCTATTTTTCGAATGGAAATAAAAATGTTCCAAAGGAAAGAATTGAGGTATTTACGAATGGTGCCGTATTCATAATAAACGACTTTAAAGAACTTGAATTGTTTGGAGACACTTCACGGACCATTAAATTAAAGAGTCAAGACAAAGGCCATACCAATCAGTTCAAAAAGTTCATTAAATCCCTGAAAGAAGGCACTAATCCGTTGATATCATTTGATGAGATATATCATTCAACAGCAGTAACTCTTTCAGTTCTGGATTCAATTAGAGAGAATAGAACAATAGAATTATGATAACTTCGATCCAGGATGTTTTCTTTCGATTGGATCAGTATATAACCGGGCGCGAGTATAAAGGTTATGATCCTTATGATACTCTAAACGGTTTTATTCCTTTTGAGAAACTTGGGAGATTGCCTGCGGCTATCGCCATTCAAATACAGAAGAAAAATCCCCTCAATATCAGACCCCTGATAGGAGTAAAACCGGGTATTAATCCGAAAGGCATGGGATTAATATTAAAAGCTTACGCTATGCAAGCGAGAAACGACAGTGCATACTTAGGAAAAGCAACAAAAATATTCGAATGGTTGACCCGGAATGGAAGCAAGGGATACAAGGGCGCTTGCTGGGGATATAATTTTAACTGGGTCAATCCCGAAGAAACAATACCTGCTTTCACCCCCTCTGTTGTTGTAACATCTTTTGTTATTGATGGGATATTTGAATACTACAAACTCACGAAGGATAAACTTGCAGCAGAAATTATAATGTCTGCCGCAGTATTTGTACTTGAAGATATACCGGTTACAAATTTTGGAAATGAGGCACTTTCTTTCGCTTACACAAAAAAAACAAAAGGAAGCTGTTATAATGCAAGTCTTCTCGCTGCTGAAGTTTTGGCAAAAGCTGATAATGTATCAAAGGATTTAAAGAACTTTGACCTCGTAAGAAAGGCCGTCAATTTTGTCTTGGACAAACAAAGACCTGATGGTTGCTGGTACTACAGCTACGATAATGAATCCGGACTTGAGAGAAAACAAATAGATTTTCATCAGGGATTTGTACTGGTATCATTATATAATATTATGAACTTATATCCGGGGAAATTCGATTTGCTGGAAAAACCAATTACCAAGGGGTTGGATTTTTATTCAAAATCCCAGTTTGATTCGGATGGGCGGGCAAAATGGCGTTTGCCTAAAGAATTTCCCACGGACATTCATAATCAGAGTCAGGGCATTATCACTTTTGCAAAATTGAGAAAATTCGATCTTACATACCGGGCGTTAGCTGTTAAAATTGCAGACTATACAGTTAACAATTTTTTTGATTCTGATGGTTATTTCTATTTCCGAAAGAACAGATTTATGGTAAATAAAATACCCTACATCCGTTGGGCCCAAGCATGGATGCTTTTGGCGTTAGCCGAGATATTGAGGGCGGAAAATGAATAATAAAGGTGTAGTAATCGTTGATGGTCATATTCAAGGTTTAAGTCTTACCCGAGCATTGGGAATGGCGGGAATACCGGTAGTGATTATTGATAAGAATATATCTATCGCTTCCTTTTCCCGGTATTGTAGCAAATCTTTCCGTGTTAACGATTATACCGGTTCAAAATTCATCGATTTTCTGATTAACCTGGCAATAAAAGAAAATTTAACTGGGTGGTCCTTAATCACGACCGACGACTCTATAACAGAAAACATTTCACAAAATAAGTCAGAGTTGGGTGTATATTATAAAATAATCGCACCAGATATCGATATTCTTGATAATATTATCAACAAGCGGAAGTTTCTTGAAATTGGTCAAAGTTTAGGGTTATCGGTTCCCAAAATTTATTCAGGAGACCACAAGAAGCTGTTAAATTTCGATCTAAAGTTTCCGGTAATTATTAAGGGTAGTTATGGCAGGAAATTTTATCTTAAATACAATACAAAAGCCATAGTATGCTCTAATTATGAATCTTTAAAGCAGAAAATAAGAACATTATCCCCGGATACACTCGGTGAAGATTATTTTATTCAGGAATTGTTACCTTTGAAAAAAACCACCCGCATAATTTCTTTTACTGCTTTTTCAATTCAGGGAGAAATCAAATCACATTGGATTGGTGAGAAGGTTAGGGAACATCCTATTATCCTTGGCACTGCCACTATGAGTAAAAGCTCAATAGTTCCCGAATTGTATGAAAAATGCGTTGCTCTATTAAAAGAATTGGATTATACCGGCGTTTCTGAAATAGAGTTTCTAAAGTTGGAAGGCGACGAGAACTTTTATCTCATCGAGATGAACCCGCGAACATGGTTATGGGTCGGGTTAGCAAAAACCTGCGGGATTGATTATGCTATTATGATATATAATTATCTTAACGGGAAGGATTTCGAGTATCCAAAAAAGTTTGATCCTGACTATTACTGGGTTAACCCACTTACAGATATTCCCTATTCGTTAAAGGGTATTATTCGGGGGAATTATAAATTCAGTGAAATTATTAATTCTTATTATAATGTTAAAGATTTCTCTGTCTTTAAATCGAACGATCTGATGCCTGCTATCATGATGATGATTTTATTACCTTACATAGCATTAAAAAGATGAGGCCGAAATTCAGTATAAGTATATTCCTAAGTATTTTCAATTAAATAAGGTTAATTCATGGAACAAATAATCATTATCTTATCCACTATCTTGCTGTCAACAGCAAATTTTATCTTCTGGGTAGCGAAGGGCGGATTTAATAAAAGATATTTATATACCGACAACATAGCGCTTTCTGTAATCGCAAGTGTTCTTGCACTATTCGTCTTTTACTATGTAAATATTCCTTTTTGGATTCAGGTTCCTTTTATTAATGGAACAATAGTACTTTTGTTGTTTATCGGCCTGTATTTTTGGAGATTCTACAGAAATCCGCATCGTGAAATACCCGGGGGGAAAAATGATATTGTCTCCGGTGCCGATGGACGGGTAATATATATAAAGGAACTGGAAGCCAACCAAATGCCGGTTTCTGTAAAGAAAATGAGAATCGCAAATATTTCCGAAATTACCAAGACAGATATTTTGCAGCAACCTTGTTACTTAATCGGAATAGCTATGACACTATTCGATGTCCATATGAATAGAGCTCCAATCGATGGAGAAATAACATTTGTAAAACACACCGAAGGTACTGCAATCGGGCTTAACACTCCATCTTCGACTCTTACAAATGAGCGAAATACTGTCGTAATTACAAGAGAAGATGGCGTGATGGCAGGAATAGTCCAGATTGCTGCAAGGGGTGTAAGCAGGTGCATTGTTTCATCACAAGTTGGTGAAAAAGTAAGCAGAGGACAAATTATTGGGAAAATTAGATGGGGGTCACAGTTGGATATGATCATTCCCAGAAATTGTGAAATTCTCATTCGTGAAGGTGAACAAGTATTCGCGGGCAGTACCATTATAGCCAAATTACTTCAAGATGAAGGATAGACTTTTGATTTCCACCTCATCCCGGACAGTTCTATGAAACAACTTTGGTTTGATTTTACCAATCCACCACATGTGAATCAATTCTTACCTTTAATTAAAGATTTATCAAAAGATAATTCAATTTTTTGTTCTGCAAGACATTTTGTTGAAACAACTGAGCTGTTGACTAAGTACGGAATTGATTATCAGACATTCGGAAACCATGGTGGTAAAAATAAATTCAAAAAAGTTTACCAGATGTTGATGAGGAATATCAAGTTAGGGTTCTCCATCCCAAAGTTTGATCTGAGTATCTCTTCCAATTACGAAGCACCTTTCATAAGCTGGATTTCGGGAAAAAAATCAATAGTTTTTGATGATAATGATATATCGCCAAATTGGCTTTATGCACCTTTCGCTACGAAAGTATTCTCACCAAGGTTCATAAATGTTGAGAAAATGAAGAAGTATGGTATCAGCAACAAGAAATTGTTTTTATATGACGGCTTTAAAGAAAATATTTACTTGGCTGATTTCTCACCTGATCCTGATTTTCTTGATGGCATCCCTTTCAAAGAATTCGTGACTGTACGCCCTGAGAATATATTCGCTTCTTATGTCAAGGGTAAAGAAACAATTGTCCCTGGACTGGTAAATAGATTAATCGATTCAGGCTACAATATCCTTTATCTGCCGCGATACGATCTCGATAAAAGTTATGTCCCCGATTCTGATAAAGTGTTCATTCCTCCAAAACCATTGTCGGGTTTGGATGTATGCTATTATTCAACAGCTGTTCTTACAGGGGCTGGTACCTTCTCTAGGGAAGCGGCCCTATTGGGAACCCCTGCGGTATCATTTTTTGCGGGTGACGAGTTTTTAAATGTAGATAAAGTAATGTTTGAAGAGGGAAAAGTATTCTTCTCCCGAAGTGTAGATGAAATAATGAGATATCTGAATACCAGTAGGAAAAAAGACTTTAATAATGCTGCAAGTCTACAGGTTAAGGAAACTGTATTAAATGAAATTCGGAGTCTGATTTAGTATGGATTTTACCTTGACAAGTTTGGAAAAGTTGCTAAATGCATTAAAGTTTAGGGATTATCATTTCCTCACATTTAATTCTCAACGAATTCATTCTCGGATATTTGAAAAGGTTGTAACTAGAATAGTCCTTCTTCGCCATGATGTTGATCTAAGACCTGAAAATTCTCTCGCAACAGCAAAACTTGAATATTCTCTGGGAATTAAAGGGACTTACTATTTTAGGATTATTCCTCAGACTCTAAATGCTGATATTATTAAAGAGATTGCTGGCCTCGGACATGAAATCGGCTACCATTACGAAGATATGGATCTTGTTCATTCTGACAATCTCGATAAGCACATCGATCTCGCGTTTGAAAGTTTCGAAAAAAATCTTGATATTCTTAGGAAGATTGTCCCAATCGATACGATTTGTATGCACGGCAGTCCCCGTGCTAAATACGACAACAAAATCATTTGGACAAAATATAACTATCGCGACCTCGGTATTATCGGCGAGCCCTACTTCGACCTCGATTTCAACGAGTTCCTCTACCTTACCGACACCGGAAGAAGATGGAACGGCGATAAAGTCAGTGTTCGCGACAAAGTTAACTCAAAATACAAATTTGATCTAAAAACCACACATGATGTAATTAATGCCATCCCACAATTCCCCGACAAAATCATGATTACCATTCATCCCCAAAGATGGGATGGCAGGTTTGTTCCTTGGTTGCAGGAGTTGGTTTTGCAGAATGTAAAGAATGTTGTTAAGTGGGGGTTGGTGAAGGTTAAAAAATAATTTTGTTGTTTGCATAAAAAACATATTTTTGAATCGTTGTTAGTGGTAAGGTTTCGGTTTAAATATCTTATCCATGACAGCGACCCACACAGCTATATGAGTGTTGGTAATTCAATTTTTGATTTATTAAAAGTTATATATTTAATGAGCAGAAATGTTTATCCAACATCAACTTTATTAAATACCAAATAGAAAGTTCAATATGGAAGAGTTAAAACTTGGTGATGTAGTTTATCTAAAAAGTGGTAGTCCTGGAATGACGATAACATGGGTTGAAAATGACAGTTGTGAGGTAAGCTGGATTGATAAATCGGGAAAAAAGCATGTTTCTCAATTTCCAAAGGAAGCACTCACTCATACCGACCCTAATGCAATTCCGCCGGGGCAAATATATCTACACTAGTAGTGATTAGATTTTAAATTATCAGCCACTTGGTCAGTAATTGTCCAAGTGGTTGACTTATTATGATAGAAGACCTCAAAAATCAGAATAAAAGAACGGATTCCCTTCTTTCATTATCAATTTCCCCAACATTAAACCAAAGAGAGATAGTAACAGAAGAAGGTTAATCAAATAATACTTCACAAGTTTGCCTTTTAATAAATCAACTGCCTTATCGAACAACTTCATATAGAACCTCTCCAAGTTTTTCATTCCCTTGCAAATTTAAGTGCCCTTTGCCGCTAATTTTATTCTCAGGTAAATTGATTGGTTTAAACTTATATTTAACTCCGTTCTCCTTCAAATATTGCAACGCCTTTTCAGGTATTGATACTTGTTCTGATGAAGCAATATTGACAACGACAAATCTCTCACCGAATATTTTATAATACTCTTGAAAGATACTCTTTAGCTTTAAATCATAAGCTTCATCGTAAGCCGATGCTTCAGGTTTGGAAGTATTTTCTTTTTTCGCGATTGTATCTTCTTGCTCTTCTTTGGTGTTGAATATTTTCGCCAACAAATCGATAAGAACAGAATTATTTCTCAGCGGTATAAGAATCCTGGTGAGTAGTGAATTGCTGTGAAGCACTTGTAAGTTCCGATCAAATGCAATTTTTGATTGCCTTTTAAGCCAGGCTGATTGACTATCCTGGATGACTAAAACAACTTTCTCAAATTTATGCGTCCTACTGTAATAGTTGACCCGGTAAAGCAGATCAAGCGGATCATGTCCGGATACACCAAGGTTTAAAACTTCAAACCCGGAAGAATCGTTCCTTAGTTTCTGCTGAAGTATTCCCGCTGCAGTGTACTCAGGCGAGAATTGATCAGCCTGAAGATATGAATTCCCTAGAAGGGCGATATATTTTTTATTTCCAAGAGTATCGACATCCTGCCCAGTAAACCCAAGATTATTCCTTTTGTAAATCTTCAAACCACCTTCAACTGAAAAAAAACTGGAATAAGGCTTAAATATATTCTGTGCTCCAGAAGAAGGGCTCTTTATTCCAATCAACTTCTTCTCCACACCATATGTCGGAAATCCGATAACATACTGTAGAAAAATCTCAACTGTTACAAATGCCAATACAAAAGATAGAAGGAATAGTGCAACTTTTTTCATCTGAACCAGAGCCATCCTGTTGTTACAAATGCAAATGTTAGGACAATTCCAACAATATCAAATACCGGTTGGAAGGGGAGTAATACCATTTTTTTTCTGAGTTTTGTCCCTGCCCATAATTGATAGACCAATAAGCCAAACCCGTGCCATAATCCCCATATAATAAATCCCGTTGTTGCTCCGTGCCATAGTCCACAAACAATCATTGTCAGGACAGGAGTGAGAAAATTGAGGTATTTGTGTTCTCTCAACGCAAAAGAGACGGGATAAAAGATATAATCCCTTAACCATGAAGAAAGGGATATATGCCAATTGTTCCAAAAAAGGCTTATGTTGCTCTTCATGTATGGGTTCGTGAAATTCTCCATGATCGTAAAACCGAATGCACGGGAAGACCCAATGGCAATGTCTGAATAGGCTGCAAAATCAAAGTAAATCTGAAAAGAGAAAAGAACAAGATTGACTACTTCTTTTGGAATAAAGGGAACTGCTTCAACAGCTATGTCTCGTGTAATCAGTATTCCGATTCCATCTGCAATCACAAACTTCTTAAACAATCCAAATACTATTCGCTTATATCCTTCTTCGAGATACTCAGAAGAGAAATTTATTTTATCAGCAAGTTGAGGGGCAAAATTTTCAAATCTCTCGATAGGACCAGCAAGATAGATCGGGAAAAATGCACTGTATAACATAAAATCTGCAAATCCGGCAGGTTCAATCTTTTCCCAGTAAATATCCACAAGGTAACTGATATGTTTAAATGTTATATAGGAAATTCCGAGAGGAAGGAATAGTTTTTCATCAAACTTCAAATTCCCAAGATCGAACATCGTCATCAGAAAATTTGAGTATTTGAAATACAGAAGTGCTGCCACAACAATTACTATGCTAAGAGACAAAACACCTGCAGTCTTTTTCTCAAAAAGTTTCTTGCCAAGAAGGAATGTTACCCCTGTAAGAGCCAAAACAAAAAGTCCTGACACCCAATCTAACAGGAATACATACCCAAGACTGACTGTCGTGAGCAGAAAATTCCTGTAATTCTGCTTCGGCAACAACCAATAAACGATGAGGGTTACAATAAGTATGAGAAAGAAATTGAGAGAGAGCATTTACCTGAAATTATTAAAATGTACTTTCAAATTTAAACATTTTTGTGAATTAGATTATGTTTGATACCCCCCTCCCCCCCAACATCCGTCACTTTCCGACATCAACCTCTATTAACCTCAACAAAAACAACAACTTTGCAAAAGAAACTACGACAAAAAAGGTGTCGGTAGATGTCGTTACGACATGAATTGGTACATTACGGTTTGGA
The DNA here is from genome assembly GCA_017302895.1 of Ignavibacteria bacterium. Lineage (NCBI taxonomy): Bacteria > Pseudomonadati > Ignavibacteriota > Ignavibacteria > Ignavibacteria bacterium. The sequence goes on from JAFLBV010000003.1 coordinate 329,231, forward strand.
AATTGTCAATTATTTGTCATAAAAGTGGTAGAATATGTCGTTAAAGAGAATTTTTGTAGTATTTGTTGTTTTGGCGGGTGGTTTGTTTGCTCAGACAGTTTTCACTCGTGTGGATCATCCTGTGTATGGTTTGCTCTCCCGTCTTGATGCCCGGCAGATTATCCGGTTTAATTCTGAAGTGCTGCCTCTCTCGCGTATGGAGATAGCCCATCTCCTCCTGCAGATCGAGTCCTCCCGCGATAAGCTTAACCCCCTCGAGGTTCAGGAACTTCAGTTTTTTCAGCAGGAATTTGCTTTGGAAGTTCCGAAGAATCGGAGTAACGAAGTAGCTACCTCACCCCTAACCCCTCTCCTAAAAGGAGAGGGGAATACCCAAGAGGTCGCCTCCATTATCCTCCCCTCTACTTATAGGAGAGGGGCCGGGGGTGAGGTAGGAGAGGATTTCGGGGGTGAGGTAGGAAATAATACCTTAGCGGAGCGGTTCTGGCTCTTCAAATACACCGACGAACAGTTTGCATTGCGGGTATCACCTTTGGCGGGATATGGCGTTCGCTCGGTGGCAGGGGAGACAAATACTATTCGCTGGCCCGGAGTGAAGTTTTTCGGGTATGGGGGCGACTGGTTTGGTGCATCGTTCGAGTATGTGGATTTTGGTGAAACGGGGAGGAACACCGACCGGAATAAAAAGTTCACTCCTCTTACGGGTGCTTATGTCAATCTTCAGACGGGCAGCACATTCGAGTACAGCGATGTGAAGGGTTCCGTTTCCGCAAGCTGGAAGTGGGGAAATATTTCGATTATTAAAGATTATCAGACATGGGGACACGGACAGTTTGGGCAGATTATTATGTCCACAAAGGCTCCGTCGTTCACTCAGATACGGTTTCATGCAAATCCCGTAAGCTGGTTCAGGTTCAACTATTTCCAGGGGTGGGTAAATTCCCTGATATATGATTCTTCCGCTGCATTTTGGAGCCATACGGAGAGCATAAATCCGAGTCGCATCGTTCCGTATAAGGACAAATATGTTGTTGCAAATCTGGCTACCTTCAGTATTATTGATGAACTCGACTTCTCGCTGGGGAACGCATTTGTTTACGGTCCTAATTTCCGTTTTGAAACCCTCATACCCTTCCTCTATTACAAGGTGATGGATCATAACACGGGCAGAATCAGAGGGGACGACGGGAACGGGATGATTTTCTCCGATTTCAAAGTGCGCTTCCCGAAGGATTATCTTTTCTACGGCTCCACTTATATAGATGTGATCAATTTCCGCGACCTCCTCAACGGCAGATTCGATAATCAGTGGATCGGTTTTACGATTGGTGCGAAGCGGTTTAATCTTTTTATTCCAAATCTCGATGTGTCGCTCGAATATACCCGCGTGAATCCATGGAACTACGAGAACCGGAACGACCTGGCAAGCTACAAACACCTCGGTTATCAGTTGGGCCACTGGATTGGACAGAATGCCGACCAGCTCCGTTTTCAGGTGAATTACAGCCATATCAGGGGTCTGCGACACTTCGCTTATCTCGAATGGGTAAGAAAAGGAATTGAAGCCGACATCGCCATCGCCTATAACGCCAACAAGTACGGCACCATTTCGTTTCTGCAGGGTCCACTCAGAAAGGATTTCCGCCTGGGCCTCGAAACCACTTGGGAACCATACCACGAGGTTAAGCTTAGAGGCTACTACGAACTTTCGATGATCTCGGATGAAGATCCGGTCCGCACTCCCAAATACCTAAGAGGTACGCAGCATTCCTTCGGGGTGATTGCGAGCTACGGGTTTTGAGAAGTCACAGAGTCACGGAGTCACGGAGTCACAGAGTCACGATGTCGCGGGAGAAGTCACGAAGTCACAGAGTCACAAATAATTATTGGGAGGTTGTATGATTAATCATTTTTCGGAGATGATCGTTTGGCAGAAAGCCAGATTGTTGTTTAAAGAGTTGTATGAATTGATGAGAAACAGCAAGGATTACTTTTTACGGGATCAAATTTTAAGGGCTGCGCTATCAATCTCAAATAACATTGCTGAGGGTTTCGGCAGATTTTCAAAAAAAGAGTATATTCAATTCTTAAATATCGCCCGCGGATCTGCAAATGAAGTGGAATCGATGCTTTTTGTTTTACAAGATGTTTCTTCGATTGAAAGGAATAAAATAATTGAACTTCAGGGTATATTGTTAGACATCAGGAATCTGTTAAATGCCCTCATCCAAACTCTACTCAGAAGAATAAGCGAAGAAGAAACCTCAAGGAAAAGCCATTAATAATTGTGACTTCGTGACTCTGTGACTTCGTGACTTTTAAACATATTTTAGCAACCACTCACGCCTAAGTTCATCTACTTCTTTCTTTTTGCCTTTGAGAAAGTGGTCGGCTTCTTCGAGGAGGACGAGGCGGAAGTGCAGCCCCAGTTCAAGGAATTTCTCTGATATTTTTATTGCCTGAATTGGCGGGATGGTATCATCTTTTGTGCCGTGGAGGATGAGGTATTTGCAGTCTTTGGGGAGTTCATCTGCGAAGTTTATTACAGAGCGTTTTTCATATACACTGATTCCTTCCGTTTCCACGAGTTGTTGAAGTGTCGCCTGAATGCTTGGGACATTTGCACAACATCCGGCTACATCTGTTATTCCACCTGAGATTATCGCGGCTTTCACATCGTGTCTTTTCCGGAGGGCAAGGTATGTCATCATTCCTCCGCGACTCCATCCTTCCATCGCCCAGCGGGCAGTATCGGCAAACGGGATATCTTTCGCAATTTCCATAAGATTGAGGATATCATTTACTTCACTTCCGCCAAATTCATCCTGTAATTCATCATTAAATGTTGCCCGGTAGGATGATGCGAACACGACAAATCCCCATGATGCAAGCTGTCCAAACATCCCCTTCGCCGTGAAACGGTCGATGGCACCCCGTTCTTTTGAGCCGCCGCGATTCCATATGATGCAAGGGAGTACCTCACCCCTCGACCCTACCTCACCCCCGGCCCCTCTCCTAAAAGGAGAGGGGTGACCGTCATTAGAAATTTTTGATATTTGAGAATCACCGCCGATTAATTCATGAGAGCTCCCCTCTCCTTTTAGGAGAGGGGCAAGGGGTGAGGTAGCTACTTCGTGACTCTGTGACTCTGTGACTTCCTTTGGATAGGCGATATATCCCTGCACTTCATACCCGTCGGACATATATACGATGGCTTCTACAATAGTATCATCGATGGCGGTGGAACCCCAGCCGGAGCGGAGCATCTGCAACTGCTTTTCGGGAAGGTCTATTATCTCTCTTTGGATTATATTTGGACTCATAAAAATTTGGTTTAGGCGTTGAAAAAAGAAAATAACAAGAACAAAAATGTAACAAATTCCGCGGGAAGTGCGGGCAACAAAAGTCTTTTGGTGAAGGTTGGAGTTGGTGTGCTCATAGTTGCCGTGGCGGCATTGTTGATTGTTCCGAACCTGATGAAAAGCAAACGCACCACTTCCGCAGATGAGATTGTGGAAGTACCATTTACAAAAGAGGGAAGTGTAACCCTCAGCGACTCCACGGGTAAAAAGAAGATTATAATAGATGCCGAGTTTGCCGACACCGAGTATGACCGTCAGCGCGGATTGATGTTCCGGAAATCGATGCTCGAAACCCAGGGGATGCTGTTTGTTTTCCCTGAAGAGGAGATGCAGTCATTCTGGATGAGGAATACCTATATCTCCCTCGATATGATTTTCATCGATGCTAACAAGAAGATTGTAACGATTCATAAAAATACCAAAACTTTGAGCGATCAGAGCTATGCAAGTACCAAGCCTGCGAAATATGTGCTTGAGGTTGTCGGCGGGTTCTGTGACCGTCATGGGGTAGTAGAAGGGGATATTGTTTCCTACCTCACCCCCGACCCCTCTCCTAAAAGGCGAGGGGAGTAAGCAAAAGTGGGGTTTATTGATTTTACCTCACCCCCGACCCCTCTCCTAAAAGGCGAGGGGAGTAGTGCAGCATGGAATTGGTAAATAATTAGAGATTTGATTGTTTTAGGAAAATTAGGGAATTAGTTCAAAGATAAGTTTATGAAAGTACCGCACAAAATTACTGATGAGGCAATTATCAGGGCAAGAGAACTTCGTAAAAATCTAACTGAAGCTGAGAAAGAGCTCTGGGAAATTCTGCGCGGGAAGAGATTCGGAAGCATCAAATTTTACAGGCAACGGCCGATGTACTACACTATCAATGACAAGTTCCATTTTTACATCGCAGATTTTTTGTGTGATGAATTGAAATTAATTTTGGAAATTGATGGAGGTTATCATCTTGAGACCAAAGAACAAGATGGTCTTCGGGATGAAATATTAGAGGGTTTAGGTTATCGTACTATCCGTTTAACCAACCATCAGATACTGCATGATAAAGACAACTCTTTAAAAATTATCGATGAAGCAATTATGAAATTGAAAGATAAAAAACAATGAAACTCTTGTTATTAATCAGAAACATCTTTTTTCCGACTCTCCCCTCTCCTTATAGGAGAGGGGCCGGGGGTGAGGTAGGAAAAACCTTCGCGATCTTTACGATCTTTGCGGTTATCCTTACCACCGGATGTCGCCCGCAGACGCCGACGACGGATATTCTGCACACGGTTGAGAGGAACGGAAGCACATTCCACATTTTGGGGAGTATGCATTTGGGGAAGGGATTTGTGTTATCGGATACTGTGAAGAAAATTATTGAATCGGTAGATCAGGTGATATTCGAGATTGACATGAAGGAGATGACGGATCAGGCGGCTGCTATTAAATTGATGCCATTGATGATGCTGCCCGATGGGAAAACGCTTGAAGATATTTTCCCGGTTGAGAAGATTGCGACACTTCGAACCAAATACACAAAAGCCGGAGTGGCATGGATGATAGTGGAGAAGCAGAAGCCAATGTTTGGGGCGATTACTGCAATAGGATATGCGGCTATGAAACAGGGGATTCAGGCGGACAAAGGGACGGAAAATCTGGTGTATGAATATTCACAGAAGTTTTCGAAGCCGACTTCGGGATTTGAGACGATGCAGTTTCAGATGGGGTTGTTTGACAGTGTCAGTTACGATATGCAATATGAGATTGCCGTTTCCACTCTCGATCAATTGGATTCGCTGAAGGGTGACCTTTCGGCACTTCTGGCAGCATTTCAAGCAGGTGATCCGAAAGAATTGGAAAAGTATTTGAAAACTGGATTTGGCGAGGGAGAGGATTTGTTTAACAGGGTATTTCTTGTGAGCCGGAACAGGGACTGGGCAAAGAAGATTGAAGAATTATCGAAGCAAAAGAAAAAATACTTGGTTGTTGTTGGTGCCGGGCATCTTGTGGGGGATGGGAGTTTGCTGGAATTTTTGAGGGATTTATAGATGAAACCGCAAAGGCCGCGAAGAACGCAGAGAAGAACTGAGAAAGAAACCTTATTCTATTCACCCCCGGCCCCTCTCCTAAAAGGCGAGGGGAGCGTTGAATTAATATTGTAAAATTTCCCATGGAACTGGTGACATTTGTGGGATTAATGAAATTAGTGGCTCAAACAATCTTAAGATTGCGGTAAACAGAGCAGCAGTTTCCTAAACTGTTCGTCGGTCTGTTTGAATCTTGAAGGAGTTCCTCTGTCTAATAACGATATTGAATAAACTTAGAGATATTGATGGTTTGTGAGAATCTTTATAAGTAAGTTCCCCTCGCCTTTTAGGAGAGGGGACAGGGGAGAGGTACTCTGCGGTTAACGAAATTAATAAAAAGGACTAAATGAAGAAGATATTGCTTGTTGTTGGTGCCAGACCAAATTTCATGAAGGTGGCGCCCGTATATAAAGAATTTAAGAAGCATCCTGAGAAAATTGATGTGCGGTTGTGTCATACGGGGCAGCATTATGATGTGAAGATGTCGGATGTGTTTTTTCGGCAGTTGGGGATTCCTGAGCCTGATTTTTATCTGGGTGTCGGAAGTGGTTCCCATGCGGTTCAGACGGCGAATATCATGATCGAATTTGAGAAAGTTTGTTTGGAAATGGAGCCTGATGTGGTGCTTGTTGCCGGAGATGTGAATTCTACGATTGCATGCGGACTTGTGGCCGTAAAGCTTGGCATCAAACTGGGACATATCGAGGCAGGTCTCAGGAGTTTCGACCGCACCATGCCTGAGGAGGTGAATCGCCTTCTTACGGATGCGATTTCTGATTATCTCTTTGTTACCGAAAAAAGCGGAATGGAAAATCTCAGATACGAGGGAGTTCCCGAAGAAAAGATCTTCTTTACGGGGAATTGTATGATCGATACGCTTGTAAGTTTCCTTCCGTCATTGCCCCCCTCGCCTTCGAGGAGAGGGGCAGGGGGTGAGGTAGCCGGGCAAGAAGCGGACAATATGGAATATCTCCTCCTTACTTTCCACCGACCTGCAAATGTCGATACTAAAGAATTTTTTATCAGTTTGAAAGAGTTTGTTGATCGATACGGAACGGATAACAAAATAGTATTTCCGATTCATCCCCGAACAAGAACAAACATGGAGAAGTTTGGTGTTACGATCGACAATCCAAACTTGATTCTAACCGAGCCGCTTGGATATCTTGAGTTTCTTCACATGATGCGACATGCAAAGGCGGTCATCACCGACAGTGGCGGCGTTCAGGAAGAGACAACCTATCTTGGAGTGCCGTGTATTACGGTCAGGGATAATACTGAAAGACCAATAACTGTTGAAGTTGGAACAAACATTCTTGCGGGTACCGATTTCAAGAATGTCTTCTCTGCATTGGATGATTTACTCTCGGGGAAGATAAAGCAAGGGAGAATCCCTGATCTATGGGATGGAAAAGCAGCTTCAAGAGTTGTTGAGGTGTTTTTGTAATTGTTGAAACCGCAGAGACCGCAAAGATCGCAAAGGGTCTTTTAGGAGGACGCGGATACACGCAGATTAAACGGATTTACGCGGAGCGGGTTTCATTTAATTGATCTACTCTGTGTCCTCTGTGCGCTCTGTGGTTTAAAACATCCTTTGCGTTCTTCGCGTCCTCTGCGGTTCCATCTAAAAAATCCCTTTGCGGTTAACGGAAAAATCTAAATCGGGAACCCCGGATTTGCCATTACTCTTTTTGCCTGGAGGACATGCCGTTTCTCGTGATAAGTGAGAACGAGCAGCACTTCACCGAGAGAGAATTTCATAAGGGAAGTGAACGGAGATGTGATCTTGTTGCCGTGGAGGTCGAGGGTTTTACTCTTTTCCACCAGTTCTGAGAGTTCATTGTGAGCGGCGAGGAAATCGTCAAAAACTTTTCGTGTAAGTGTCCCTTGTGTGGGGTTTGAAGCTGAAGGATTAGGCACCTTTACGGGTGATTCGGGGTGCATTGTTTTAATAAAAATTCCGCCGGTGAGCGAAGTACGGAACATCAGATGTCCGGTTGAGGGTTTTGGGTCGGCAAAAATCCGTTCGAGTTCTTTACCATAGCTTTTGTAGGAAATTGCAATGTGGTCGAGACATTCAGCAATGCTCCACTTCTTTTTCTCGGGCTTCCAGTTGATTTGAGTTTCGCTTAATCCGATAAACTGTTCATTCACGATCTTTATCGAATCGTTCAATAATTCTTTGAGGTCATTGAATAAATCATCAATTTGAGTATTCATTTTGCCGTTCCCGGTGAGTGAGAAAAAAGCTAAATTGCTGTTTGATAACAAATAAATTAATAAGTCAATGAAAAATATAAAAACTTTTGTTTTTTCCGCTATAATTCTGCTCCCTGTGATCACAATTTTACAGGATTTGAGCCCCCGGTTCAAGAAAAATTTTGATTTTAGACCATCCGAGTGGTTCCACAGCCAAAGATCGTACCCAAATGCTGATTTCCCGCTTGAGAGTTACCACAAGGCTTTACAGGCAAAAGAGAGTATGGAAGTGTCGTCTGACGCCATTTCCTCTGCTGCCTGGGAAGCGGTGGGACCCTCCAACATTGGCGGCAGAATAACCGCATTGGTTATCGATCCCGCCGACACAAATACGATTGTTTTGGGTGCTGCAGCGGGTGGAATTTTCAAGAGTACAAATGGTGGTGCGAATTGGACTCCGAAGACCGACCAGTGGAAATCACTTTCGATCGGTGCAATGGCGATGGACCCCAACAACACGAACATCATTTACTGTGGAACAGGTGAGGCGAATATCAGTACCGATTCCTATGCAGGATTCGGGATGTTGAAATCGACTGACAAGGGTGATACCTGGTTTATGTCGGGTCTTGAAAATTCGAGACATATCGGAGAAATCAAAGTTCATCCCTCCAATTCGAATCTGGTTTTTGCAGCAGTTAGTGGCGGGCTTTACTCAAAATCGCCGGACAGGGGTATATACCGCTCGACCAATGCAGGTGCAAGTTGGGAGAAAGTATTGTATGTTTCTGATTCCACTTCCGCAATTGATGTGGATGTTGACCCTGACGACGCTAATATAGTTTATGCAGCGATGTGGGAGAGATTGAGAAGTCCTTCCTACAGAAAAGCTGCGGGTGCAAGTACGGCATTTTACAGATCAAGTGACGGGGGAACAACCTGGACAAAGAACATCACAGGCTTGCCAGTTAACAACAACAGACTGGGAAGGATAAGCATCGCCGTAGCCCCATCGGATCCGAATATTGTCTATGTTTTATACAAATCATCTACTAATCCCAACGGAAACGACCACAATTTTTACGGATTCTACAAATCAACCAATCGTGGCATTTCTTTCAGCAGGATGCCTGACGGGATTCTTCCGGGTGAGTTTTCAGGTTTCGGCTGGTATTTTGGTCAGCTTGATGTGTCGCCTGCAGACCCGAACAAGGTATATCTTGGTGAAGTTGATGTTCTCTATACTTCCAACGGGGGTTCGTCCTGGGAGAACATTACTAACTCGTATTCATCTACGACCTGGGATGAGCAGCACCCTGACCATCACACACTTTGGATCAATCCATTTAATACGAACAATATTGTTGTTGGAAATGATGGTGGAGTATTCAAAACATGGCAGGGGAGAGACAGATGGTATAAGCTTAAAGACCTTCCAATTTCACAGTTTTATGCGATTGAAGTCGACTATTTAAATCCCGCCAGAGTACTCGGTGGCACTCAGGACAATGGAACAATCATGACACCGAGTGGCGGTATCGACAACTGGACAGAGATTTACGGAGGTGACGGCTTCCACTGTAAAGTTGATCCCACCAACTCGATGGTGATATATGCCTGCTATCAGAATGGAGGACTCGGCAGAAGCGATAACGGCGGCGGTTTCTTTTCGGGAATCACCAGCGGAATCGATCTCAGCAGATCCAACTGGTCATCGCCCTACATCCTTGATCCCGTGAATCCTCAAACAGTCTATTTTGGAAGTTACAAACTTCACAAATCAACAAACAAGGGGGACACCTGGACGACGATCAGTCCCGACCTGACAAAAGGTGCAAATGGTGTCCTCGGAACGCTCACAGCGGTCTCTGCAGCCCCTTATATTGGATCAAGAGTTCTTGTCACAGGTGCAAATGACGGAAAAGTTTCCGTATCCACCAATGATGGCGGCACATGGACAGACAGAACAGGTACACTGCCCAACAGATATGTTACGGATGTGGTGGTTGATAAAGTACAGCCAAACAGAATTTTTGTGACTCTGAGCGGCTACAACAGGGATTTGACAAACCCGCATGTTTTTATGTCGACAAATTTTGGAGAGACCTGGACGGATATCTCGGGAAATCTCCCCGATGTACCAGTTAATTCACTGATAATTGATCAGCAGAGGGATTCTGTTTTATTCATTGGGACCGATGTCGGTGTGTTTTTTACAAAGAATCTTGGAGTAAACTGGTATTCAGCCGGTACCGGACTGCCTAATTCTCCTGTTTTTGACATTGTATATCATGCCCCTACGCAAATGTTGTATGCCGGCACACACGGCAGATCGATCTTCGCCCTGGATGTTTCGGTTCTTACCGGAATTGAAGAAAAAGGGACATCACCTGTGAGTTTTGAGCTGAAAGGGAATTATCCCAATCCGTTTAATCCATCCACAAAAATTGAATTTTCTGTTGCATCGCGCGGGAATTACACACTCACAGTATTCAATGCCGGTGGTGAAGAAGTGGCGACTTTGTTAAATGGAGAATTTGAACCCGGGAAATATTCTGCTCAGTTTTCAGGGAACGGATACACTTCCGGAGTATATTTCTATCGGCTACAGGGGATGGGAAAGACCGCAACCGGTAAGATGGTTCTGGTAAAATAGTTTCACATAAACCACAGAGCGCACAGAGGACACAGAGAAAAGAATCAGAAACTGAAACCACAGAGGTCACGAAGAAGGATTATTGAGTGAGCCCCTCTGTGGTCTCTGTGTGCTCTGTGGTTGGAAAAAGCTTTAAGAAAGAACAAATTGATTGATATAAAAGTAAAAAAGACCGAACGGGCCATATTAGTCGGTGTCCGGGTCGGTCAGACACCCCGTGAGACAGTTCAGGAGCATATTGATGAACTTGAAGAGCTTCTTGCTACCGCAGGTGGTGAAACGATAATCAAGATAACTCAGGAGAGACAACGGCTTGATGTGGCATACTATGTCGGCAAGGGGAAAGCTTATGAGATCCTTGAGTTGATCGAGCCAAACGAGATTGATTTGATTGTTTTCGATGACGATCTCTCCACCGTTCAGGTAAGAAATCTCAGTAATCTGTTCAATAAAAAAGTAGTGGACAGAAGCGGGCTCATCCTTGATATCTTCGCTTCGAGAGCCCGCACAAAGGAAGCCAAAACACAGGTGGAGCTTGCACAGTTGAAGTATATGCTCCCCCGGTTGACACGGGCGTGGACTCACCTTTCGAAGCAGTATGGTGGAATTGGTACCAAGGGACCGGGCGAAACGCAAATCGAGACTGACCGCCGTATAATTCGTGACAGAATTGCGATGCTGACCGACAAGTTGAAAGAGATTGAGTCCAATCGTGAGACTCAAACCAAAAACCGGAAGGAAATGGTAAAAGTTTCTCTTGTTGGTTACACAAATGCGGGGAAATCGACCATTTTTAACCTGCTTACAGAATCCGATGTATTTGCGGAAGACAAACTTTTTGCGACTCTCGACTCAACTACGAGAGTTTTTCAGGTGGATAAAACGCATACCACACTTTTGAGTGATACAGTTGGATTCATCAGAAAACTGCCTGCGCATCTCGTTGCATCGTTTAAGAGTACACTTAATGAAGTGCGGGATGCAGATATTTTGCTGCACATCATTGATATTACACATCCGTTTTACGAAGATCACATAAGTGTGGTGAATCAGACACTAAAGGACCTGCACTTCGAAGACAAGGTACTTATTCATGTCTTCAACAAGGTGGATGTTCTTGAAGATCGCGATCGCATCGAATATGTGAACCGGAAGTATGAGAACACCGTAATTGTTTCAGCCAAGCGGGGATTTCAGATTGAGGAATTAAAATCGATGGTAACAAATATCATCGAGGAAAAATTCGGGGATGAGGTGATCGAACTCGATTATTCTCAGTCGGGGCTGGTCTCTTCGATACATAATCTTGCTAAAGTTAACGACCTGAAGTATGAAGATGATAGAATTGTCGTAAGGTACCGGGCGGACAAAGTTAATTCGGAGAAAATAAAGAGGCTTTTGGGGTAAGGAGATAGCGCGACATATTATTTAAAACAAAAAAAAGCTGCCCCCGTTACCGAGAGCAGCTTTTTTATTATAAGGGGAGCAACCGTTATTTGAACCGGTCGAAGTAGTTGAAATAACGCTTTCCGTCATAGACTTTCATGACGGGATAGATCATTTCGTTGTTCTCGTAATAAGGTGATTTCTTGTAGAAGAACTCGAGTCTGGCTTGCGGGTCATTTCTGAATTCTTCGTCTTCTTCGAGGTTGAAGTAGAAATCTTCTCTAAGACGGGGGTCTTCTTCCATCATTTTAGCTGCGATTGGCTCAAAAACGAAGTCTTCGATATATTCCTTGGTCTCGAAGAGAGCATTGAAATAGCCCCAGCTTGCTATGGAATCGGGAGCGAGTGGCTCCAGAAGGTTCAGAATCACTCTAAGAGTTCTCTGGTTAACGGGGATGAAGAAAGTTCCGGGGGGAACAGTTACAGTCTCGATAAACGGAGTAACATCAAACGAGGCTCTGAATTTGCCTTCATAGACACTGTCAGCAAATTTCACATTTGAGAATTTGTATTTCTCGACTTCGAGTTCAAGACCTTTATCGAGGTGCTTGAAGATAATTCCATGAAGCTTCAGGATTCTTGGCAGCCACTTATGTTCTGCAGGAATCAGATATGCATCAGGGACCTTAACGGTTTTTGCAATCTCCATTTTGTTGAAGTGTTGAATTTCAATTTCAACCTTTTCATCAGTATATGTGATTATCTCGCCGCCTGTGATTTCACTTTCACGAACTTCGGTTTTATAACCTTTAAATGTAAATGGTTCTGATTCCTCATTCCCGGCGAGAAGAATAGGATATCTTTTCTTCTCAATGAAGAATTTCTGAATGGTTCTTCTGTCAGCGAAACGGCTCAGATCTTTTAATTCTTTATGGTTGTTGTTGATAAACTCGAGGGACTCAAGGATCATCGTTTTGGTTGCGAAAACTCTCTCTTTGTATGGTTTGAGGGAGTGAGACTCGACCAGGAGTGCAAGTCTGTTTTGAAGTGCAGCATATCCGGTTGAGTATCTTGGTTCGTATGACCAGGTTTTGATGCCGTCTTCTATATTGTCAGTTACTGTTTCAATGTATGGTGCAGTGAGGTAACCTTCTCTTTCGACAGCATCGATAACATTGGGAAGGAACACTTCATTTCCCCAGATCGAGAGTCGTCTTTCGAGGTTTTGATGTTTTTCCAGTCCGTAGGTCAGGTGATACTGATAGTCCATACCGTTGGTAACATGTGTATCTATCAGGAGATCCGGAGCCCAGGCAGCGTATAATCTGAGGAATGATTTTATTTCGGCACTGTCGGCTTTCATAAAGTCGCGGTTCAGGTTGAGGTTCAGGGCATTGGTTCTCCAACCTTGTGTCATTGGTCCGTTCTGGTTAGGTCTGTTGAATGGGCTCATTCTTTCGTGACCATCGACATTAAGCACGGGAACGACGAGGAGAGTGATATTCTCGAGGAGGTACTCTTTCTCCTGTGTGATGAGGATATCCCTAAGGAGCATCATTGAGGCATCCTTGCCGTCAATTTCACCCGGGTGGAGACCGTTGTTAATGAGCACAATTGATTTCGGGCTCTTACGGGTTCTCTTTGGTGTAAACTCTTTGGTTTCAGAAACAACCAGACAGATAATGTTTCTGTTCTGGTGAGAAACGCCAAAATTCAGAATTTTAGCGTAGGGGGATTTATCCGCCAACATGCGGAAATATTCAACCGTCTCGGCGTAGGACGGGGTGGCTGTATAGTCGCTTTTTTCGAAGCGTGTCAGCCATTGTTCGCCAATGTTTTCATTATTATGGTAAGGCATTCCACTTTTCTTTATTTTTAAAGAACGATGTAAAAATATTATGGATTAAGTTTTCTAAATTAGAAATATAAATTTTTTTAAACAAGAGAAAAAAGAACTATTTAAGTTTTAATTTCATCGATAAAATCCCCGAAACTGATGCACGACAAAAAAATTGCGATTTTAGGAGCCGGAATTTCCGGATTAACAACAGCCTGGTACCTGAAAAAAAAGGGATATGATGTAACAATTTACGAAAAAACCGACAGACCCGGCGGGCAAATCGAGACAGAGCTAAAAGGTGATTATCTGCTTGACAAGGGAACCATCGCCGGGATCGAGACAAACAGCCTGATACCTGAACTTGTGAAGGAACTGAAACTGGAGGATTCCTTTTTTTATGCAGGCGAAAAAGGGAACCTGAAGCAGGCATATATCGGCGGGGAGTTGTATGACCTCTCGATGAACCCGAACAATCTGCTAAAATTCCCCCTTTTTAGTTTCAAAACCAAATTGAAGTTCTTTCTGGAGCCGTTTATTCCCCGGTCGAAAAGGGGCGCCGGACTTGCGGTTGCTCCCTTTATCAGAAGGCGGCTTGGCGAGGAGTTCCTGAAATTCGTAATAGAGCCTTTTTCTTCCGAAGTGTATGCCGGTGATCCTGAGAGATTGAGCATTGAAGCTGCATATCCGAAACTCTTCGATCTTGAACAGAAATATGGCAGCATAATAAAAGGATTCAAGAAAGCACCATTTCAAAAAGATGAAAAAGAAGAATTCGCAGGAAGTGGCAAACTTTTCGGATTCGAAAAAGGAATGGGGCAGCTTACTGATGCCCTGGCGAAATCACTTGGTATCAGAATTAACTACCTGCATGATATACTAAAAATTGAGAAGTCTGAAGATTCCTTTAATCTGGTGATCAACAAAAAAGGGGATATAAGGAACCAGAAGTTTGATGTTGTAGTGACGGCACTTCCGGCTTTTGTGGTCTCGGATGCGGTAAAAGAGATGTCGGAAAAACTCGCCGGAATTCTCGACAAGGTTGAATATGTCCCCCTGACTCAGGTTTATATGGCATTTTTGAAACAAGACCTCGAGATGACCACAAAAGGTTACACGGTTCTGATTCCGGCAACCGAGAAGAAAGATGTTTTGAATATTGCGCTTGTTTCCGATCTTCTCCCCGGAAGGTGTCCCGAGGAGAGACGACTTTTTTCAGTGATGATGGGAGGGAGCCGCGGGAAGGATATAGCAAATCTTGACCCTCTGGAGGTGAAGAAAAAGGCAATCGCAATGGTGTCGGAAATTTTCAAGGCGAAAGACAAACCGGTCTTTATTTCGGTAAAAAGCTGGAAAAAGGCTGTCCCGCAGTATAATACAGACCATTTGAGTCTGATAGAGAGCATTACGGAGTTCGAAAACGGGCACAGGGGGCTGTTTATTTCAGGCAATTTTACAGGTGGTGTATCCATTGGTGATTCAATCCTCCATTCTTACAGAACAGCAGAGCGGGTTTCCCGCATATTGCAATAAACTTAAAATTCAACGGATTAAAATATGCGAATAGCTTTTGTCTCACCTGAAGTTTTTCCTTACGCAAAAGTTGGCGGACTTGGTGATGTATCTGGTGCACTTCCGAAAGCACTTCAAAAACTTGGTCACTCTGTTAAAGTTTTCCTTCCCCGTTACTCGGCGATAAATTTCGACGGAATCGATCTCGAATATACCGAGCAGGTTGGCGAAATGCCAATAAGAGTTGCCGGCAAAGTATATAATACGAGGCTTTTCAAAACGATTATGGAGGGGTCCCGTGTGGAAGTCTATTTTGTCGACTGCCCCTGGTATTACGACAGAAAAAACCACGAGGGGAAGCCGGTAATCTATACAGATCATCCTGATGAAGACGAGAGATTCATTCATTTTACAAAATCTGTTATTGAAGCATTGCAGAGGATGCAATGGGCGCCTGATGTCATAAATGTAAACGACTGGCCCACAGCACTTTTGCCCCTTCTAATGAAAGACAATTACAGTTGGGATCGGTTTTATGACCGTGTTGCGACGGTTATTTCAATCCATAATATTGGCTATCAGGGGCGCTTCCCCAAAGAAACGATGCACAAAGCCGAGATCAGGAAAGACCTTTTCTTCGACAACAGTCCGATCGAGGTCTGGGGCTCCATCTGTTTCCTGAAAGCGGGTCTGATGTATGCCGATGCTATAAATACAGTAAGCCCCACTTACGCGATGGAAATCACCACTTCAGAATACGGCGAGGGTCTGGAAGGAGTTCTTCACTACAGAATCAATGATTTCTGGGGAATCCTCAACGGTGTTGATTACAGCGTCTGGAATCCGGAAAAAGATGAGATGATTCCGTATGAGTTTACAAAAGACGATCTATCAGGTAAATATGAGAACAAAAAGTATTTGCTCTCGAAACTCGGGCAGGAATATCACCCCAATGTCCCATTGATTGGAATTATCTCCCGTCTTGTCAGTCAGAAAGGATTTGATCTGATTGCCGACTCAATTAATGAGCTGATGTCATTCAACGCCCAGTGGGTGGTACTGGGAAATGGGGAGTACCGCTACGAGGAGCTTTTCAGGTATCTGGCAAACACATATCCGCACAAATTCTCATTTCTGAACGCAAAAGACGAGAGAGCGGCACATCTAATAGAAGCTGCGAGTGATATTTTCTTGATGCCTTCCAAGTATGAACCCTGTGGATTGAACCAGATTTACAGTCTGAAATACGGAACGGTTCCCATCGTGAGAAGAACGGGAGGACTTGCAGACACCGTCTTTGACTGGGATGAAAGCAGACATCACGGTTCATTTGCCGGCAACGGATTCAGTTTCTATGACTACACCGGTCAGGCTCTCGTCTCTAGTGTGGAAAGAGCGTTGAAGTGTTACCACCAAAAATCTATCTGGAATCAGATTGTCCACAACGGCATGATCAGCAATTATTCATGGAAACAGTCAGCCCGCCAGTATGAAAAGATGTATGAGCACGCGATTCAGAAAAGAAGAAGTTAGTTATGAGTTTTGAGTTATTAGGTATGAGTTTTTAGCTGTCTGACATTGTCGCAGATTCAAGGATTTGTCGGCAGGACAATCGAGACGATTGTCACTCCTCTTCAGATTTATATACATCCCTCAGGAATTCAACTTTCTCCAACCGGGAATTAATTCCCGGCCTAATGATTTTCAAACCTCAAACCATCATCCTTCAAACATAAAAAAAAGGCTGCCCGATTTGAGCAGCCTTTTTAATTTTTTTGACATCAAGTTTTCAGAGTATCAGCTCATAGATCATAGTTCATAGCTAATACCTAAAACCTAATACCTAATAATTATTTCGTTCTTACGAACTCAATTCTTCTGTTTTTCTGTCTGTTGGCATCGGAATCGTTTGGAACGAGTGGTTTGTCAGGACCGAAGCCTCTTGCAGTCATTCTCTTGGCATCAACGCCTTTGGAGATAAGCCAGTTCATTACTGACTCTGCTCTGTCCTGAGAAAGTTTCTGGTTGAAAGGTTTCGAACCAACATTATCAGTGTGTCCCTGGATTTCAACAGAAATGTCCTGGTAAGCAGTCAAAGTTTTGAGAGCTTTATTAAGGGTTGTTTCTGATGCAGGTGAAATCTTGGCACTTCCGGTTTCAAAAACGATACCTTCAAGAACCATAGGAACATTCATTTTGATGATATCATCGCTTGCATCGAGAGGATCTGTTCCTCTGTCAACTTCAACTTTATCATTAACTGTTCCACCATCGGTGTCAGCCTTTAATGGATTGGTTTTGTAGGTCATCAACTCGTCGAAGTCGTTGAGTCCGTCACCATCGGTATCCATTTTAAGAGGATCTGTTTTGAACTGGCTGATTTCTTTGCCGTCTTCAAGTTTGTCACCATCTGTGTCAGCTTTAAGAGGATTGGTTTTGTACTGGTTGAGCTCTTCAGCGTCATTAAGACCATCACCGTCGGTGTCAGCTTTAAGTGGGTTGGTTTTGTGTGTCATTACCTCATCATAATCTGAGAGGGTATCGCCATCGGTATCAACTTTAAGCGGATTGGTGTTGTGTTTGGTAACTTCGTCGAAGTCATTCAGTTTGTCACCATCGGTATCAGCTTTTAATGGATCAGTTTTGTGTTTAAGAACTTCTTCACCATCTTTTAATCCGTCACCATCGGTGTCAGCTTTAAGCGGATTGGTGTTGTATTTAAGAACTTCTTCACCGTCTTTTAATCCGTCACCGTCAGTATCAGCTACGAGCGGATTGGTTTTATATTTAAGAACTTCGTCGCCGTCATTAAGTCCGTCACCATCGGTGTCAGCTTTCATTGGATCGGTTTTGTAGATGTAAATTTCATCTTTGTCGAGGAGTCCGTCACCGTCGGAATCTTTATTGATGTTAGTTCCGCCGAAGATCAGGTGGAGACCGCCATTGAAGTAAACATCCTTCGGGCTGCCATCGATATAGTGGTTCAAATCATCGGAGAGTGTGTAGTTAAAACCGGCAGTTGCACCGATCTGAATATTTTCACTCACAGCATAATCGACACCGAGACCGGCAGGGAAAACACCTGTCCAGCCGGTTTTCTCAACACCCTTTTGCGGGAACTGAATGCTGAATGATCTTGGAACTTTGATGTTGTTGAAGTGAAGAGCGCCTGCACCTACATATGCGTAAGGTGAAAGTCTTTCAAATCCGAACGGGAACCAAAGAAGTCTAAGGTCTATCGGAATAACATCAGCTTCATAGTCAGTGGAAACGAAATCCTTACCGGCATATTTAAGATATCCGGCACCGAATTCCACTCGCCATGTGTCGTTAAAACCATATCTAAAGAAGCCTCTGAAGCCTCCGTTGATCGATTTTTCAGTGAATTCATTCTGTGGCAAGATGGCATTGCCTTCAATACCAAAATGTACTTTTGTACTTAAGCTCTGCGCCTGAGCTGCTGAGCCGGCAAAAACGATTGCCAACAAGACCAACATGAGTGTTGCTTTCCTCATGGTCTACCTCTGTTTAGTTGTTAAATGATTGAATAATTTTCAAAATCTTTGATAATCGAAACATAAATCTAAAAAAAACAGGGTAATAAACAATCTCTAAATATCACATGGAAGCATTAAATTTCAATTATTAAGCAAATATTAAGTATTAAAACAGACAAGTTATATTGTCTATCTTTCACATTAATTATAAATTAAAGCAATGAGATTTTTTAATTTTTCCAAAATGAATGGTGCCGGCAACGATTTCATCATCGTCGATAACCTTGCAGAGGATCAGCCGGTTCTCTCTTCCGAAGACATCATCACTCTTTGTAACAGAAAAAAAGGGGTGGGTGCCGATGGTTTATTGATCCTGAACCGGGGAGAAGAAACCCCTGTTTCAGTCGATTTTTACAATGCAGACGGAAAAAGAGGATCACTTTGTGGAAATGGTGCCCGGTGTGTAATCCGGTACTGCAGCGGGAAGGGATTGATGGACGGGGTTGACCTCCGTTTCAGATTTGGTGAAAAGGTCTACTCGGGCACGATCGATGACAATGGATTGCCTGTGTTTTTCATGGCACGACCTGCGAAATTAAAAACCGCTTTCAGGATAAAAGCCCGTGGCAGTCTAATAACCTCTCATTATTGTGATACCGGCTCACCTCATGTGATAATAAACATCGAAGATGTACCACTCGACCCCAAAAATCCATTTACAGGTTTTTCGGAACTCGAGGGGTTTCCGGTTTTAGACCTCGGGAGGGAGATAAGGCATCACAACGATTTTGCACCGGGTGGTGTGAATGTAAATTTTGTAAAATACATTGATAAAAATTCGCTTGAGATCAGGACATTCGAACGGGGTGTTGAAGATGAGACGGATGCATGCGGCACCGGTTCAACCGCAGCAGCAATAGTCTTTTTTGCTCTCGGAAAGTGTGAACCGCCCGTGAATCTAAAAACAAAAAGCGGTGATACACTCACAATAAATTTTGAAATTATTGATAACAAATTAGAAAACCTGAGTCTAACGGGTCCCGCCGAAATCAATTTTCACGGTACCGTTGGGCTTAAATAAACAAGGAGAAAAGATGGCAAAAATAGTTTTTTATGTTTCCTATGATATCGATCCAAAGAAGAGGGAAGAGTATCTCGATTCAATAAAAGAGTATAAATCACTGATTTCAGGAGCAGGACTGTTGAAGTACACATTGCTCGAGGAAAAAGGAAAAGCGAATAAATTTCGTGAAATATTCGAATTTGCATCAGAGGAAGCATTCGACGAATTTGATGATGCCGGAGATGAAAGAATAAGCATTTTGAACAGGAAACTGGAATCGTTAAAGATAGCAAAATCGACAAAATCAAGAACTTTAATGGAAGTCGAAATTTAACAGTTTAAGAATTATCTGAAATGAGCAAACTCACACATTCTGTTTACATAGCCCTTTTTTTCATAATCGGGATTACCTCCACTGTACTCCTTTACATAAACGGGAAGGATTATTATTCCAAACCTCAAGAGTTGCGACCCGAGCTTGATTCCACCCTTACCCTGCTTTGGCGGCCCTCCGGAATTGACGAAATTCCGAAGTACAAAAATAAAGTTGGCTATCACAGTGATGCTCATATAGTTCTCGAGCCTAAAGGATATCTGGGTCACGCCCTTGGAATAGCCGGTACTTTGATGATGGTCTTTGGAGTTTCCATTTACATGATTCGAAAAAGAGTCAGGGCATTTTTCCGTTGGGGGCTGTTGAAACACTGGCTTGAGTTTCACATTTTTCTTTGTGTTGTAGGTCCAATCTTTGTGCTGTATCATACCGCATTTAAATTTGGAGGTATCGTCTCAATTTCATTTTGGTCGATGACCGCTGTGGTCCTGTCCGGAGTCGCCGGCAGGTTAATCTATACAAAGATACCCCGTTCAATAAAAGGTAATGAACTGGATTCGATGGAAATCGCCAGATTACAGCGGGAATACAGTCTGAAACTGAGGGATGAGCATCATCTTAGTGATGAGATTATAGATCAGGTGGAAGGATATGGCACAGAAGGTAAAAAGGGGGAACCCGGTACCTGGTCAAGCATAATTACCGTAATGAAAGACTACTTTATAATAAAAAAATCACTAACTTTGTTAAAACAAAGTTTGAAAAATTCAGGCGTTACGGACCCCGGACTTGTGAAACAAATTCTGGCAACTGCAAAAGAGAAGATAGCACTCGACAGGAAGACCAGAGTTCTCAGATCAATGCACCGGCTTTTTAGATACTGGCATATTTTCCATTTGCCCTTTGCAATAGCAATGTTTGTAATCATGTTAATCCATGTTGGTGTCACTATATATTACGGTGCCACCTGGATATTTTAGGAGAATGGTATGAAATTTAACAAGATGTATGTTTATATTTTACTGTTGGTTTTTGCGGTGGCAGGAGTCGTTATTTTTTCGTCACTGTCGGGCAAGAAAGTGAAAGAAGCACCTGCTCTATCGGAAGGAACTCCTGTTCCCGGAGATGATCTCCACAAAGGGATGGGTGATGGAAGTGCAGGCAACCCTGGTGCAGGAAATGTGAAAGACGAGATTAAGCAAAAAATGGCTGATCTCGAAAAAGCTGCCAATGAAAATCCGAATGACACAACGAAGCTTCTTGAGTATGCAGAGTTCATGGGAATGGCGCACAAACCTGACAAAGCCATTGACGGTTACACCAGGTACTTAAAAATAAATCCGAAAAATGTTGAAGTGCTGGTTGCGCTTAGCAGTCTCTACTTCCAAAAGAAGGATTTTACCAACTCCCTTGCTACAATCAACAAGGCGATAGCACTCGATCCAAAAAACACAGAAGCGATTTTTTATCTGGGTTTTGTTGAAAACGGAACGGGTAACAAGGCAAAAGCCAAACAGATCTGGGAAAAACTGATAAAGGATTTCCCCGGAAGTTCGGGCGCCGCTCTGGCTACCGAAGAACTTAAAAAGTAAGTTGAACGAAGTATTTCTGGAAGAAACGGGCGGATACCTTTTCGCCCTTCTTCTCATCTTTTTTGTTACTTTCTTTTACCTCAGGAGTAAAAACAAAACCTCTAAGAAAAATGTTAAAAAGATTGAGGAAGCGAAAAACCTCGGTCTTTATGAACCTGTCTCACTCCACCCTTTTGTAAATTCCAACATCTGTATCGGAAGTGGTGCCTGCATCGAAGCATGTCCCGAGAAGGATATTCTTTGCATAGTAAACGGACAGGCCACAACTGTAAATGCCTCAAGATGTGTGGGTCATGGTGCATGTTTTCATGCATGTCCTGTTCAGGCAATTGCCCTCTACATAGGTACTGAAAAAAGAGGGGTTGATCTTCCCCATGTAAGTCAGGAATTTGAAACCAATGTACCGATGCTGTTTATTGCAGGCGAACTTGGTGGGATGGGGCTGATAAGAAATGCAGTTGAACAGGGGAAACAGGCGGTTTCCTATCTTGGTAAGAAGATTAAAAAAGATCATAAAGCAGAATTTGATGTAATTGTAGTTGGATCCGGTCCTGCCGGCATTTCCGCAACACTCAAAAGTGCGGAACTGGGGTTAAAATATAAAACCCTCGAACAGGATACGGTTGGCGGCACGGTTTACAGTTTTCCCAGAGCTAAAATAGTGATGACATCTCCGATGGACCTCCCTTTGAAGGGAAAAGTAAAGCTGACCGAGACAAACAAAGACCAGTTGATCACCCTTTGGCACGATGTGATTGAAAAAAATAATATCAAAATAGATGAAAACGAGAAGGTGGAATCGATCTCGAAAGAGGGAGAAATATTTAAAGTGACAACCGTCAAGGGCGAGTATACTTCTTTTTCCGTAATTTTGGCTATTGGAAGAAGGGGTTCTCCCAGAAAACTCGGGGTTGCAGGTGAAAACAAGGAGAAGGTTTTCTACAGACTTCTTGAACCCGAGCATATTGAGAACAAAAAAATACTTGTTGTAGGTGGAGGCGACTCAGCCATTGAGTCAGCAATACTCCTCGCCCAAGGCACAAACAAAGTCAGCTTGTCATACCGGTCTGATTCTTTTTCGAGGATCAAACCAAAAAATCTTGATAACATAAATACATACACTGGCAACGGAAAGATTACCATGCTTTTCAGTACCAATGTGGTAGAAATCAAAGACGACTCTGTGGTTCTAAACCGTGGAGGCAATCCGGAAGATCTTTTTGAAATAGAGAACGATCTTGTTTACATATTTGCCGGAGGTGAACTTCCGACGAAATTCCTGGAAAAAGCCGGAGTAAAGATAACCAAGAAATTTGGCGAAGCTATTTTAAGTCACGATTAAGCGATCTATGTGAAAGGGACTGACTTGTCCCGTTATTGTATTTTACTATTTCTGATCGTATCCACGGGGTACGCACAGTTTTCTCCCGGTGATCTCACCACAGCCCATTCAAATCTTGAAGGGATGAGCAATTGTAACAATTGCCATACTTCAGGCGATGAGGTAACCAATACCAAGTGTCTTACCTGTCACACCGAAATTTCCGCACTCGGAAATGCAGGCAGGGGTTTGCACGCCCGTGAAGCCAGAGGGAAGATGTGTTATGCATGCCACAGTGAACACCACGGCAGAGGCTACAAAATAATCAACTTCGTTCAAAACGGTTTCGACCATTCCCGTGCAGGTTATGAATTGCAGGGAAAACACAAGCAACTCTCCTGCGCCGGTTGCCATCAGGCAAAATTTATAAAAGGAAAAGCTGCAAAAAGAGCGGGAAGAACCTTTCTCGGTCTCGAACAAAACTGCCTCGGCTGTCACACAGATTATCATCAAGGTACCCTTGGGAACAGTTGTACAGGTTGCCACTCACAATATGCTTTTAAACCCGCCTCAGGATTCAACCATGCGTCCGCACAATTCAAACTGACGGGAGCCCACACAAGAGTCGATTGCTACAGATGCCACACCAGCACCGTCAGGAACGGCAAGGAGTTCAAGGTATTCAAAGGAATTCAATTCGCATCGTGCACAAACTGTCACAAAGATGTTCATGATGGAAAATTCGGTAACAGCTGTACCGATTGCCACTCGACCGATAATTTCAGAAATATAAAACTAAATGGATTTGACCATGACAAAACCGGCTACAAACTTCTCGGGCAACACCGGGTTGTAAAGTGTGGTGGTTGTCACGGTACCGACCTTAATTCCAAACCTGCCCACGATAACTGCACCAGTTGCCACAAGGATTATCACAAGGGTGAGTTCGCTGTAGATGGAAAACCGAAAGACTGCACAAACTGCCACACAGTGGATGGTTTCGCACCGTCACTCTACACTTTTTCACAGCATCAGGAGACCAGATTTCCACTTCTCGGCTCTCACAGGGCACAATCGTGTCAGAGCTGCCACTACACAAACAAAGAGTGGAAGTTCAAAAAAGAGAGTATTGAATGTGCGAGCTGTCACCAGAACATCCACGGGCAGGAAATCTCCAATAAATTTATGGGACAGAATCAGTGTGCAAACTGTCACAATGTGGATAGCTGGATGAAATATAAATTCGAGCACGAAAAAACAGATTTTCAGTTGACCGGGAAGCACAGCAACAGAAAATGTTACGACTGTCATAAAAAAGATGAGACTGTCACACCTCCTGTGCGAAAGTTCGCTTCACTTGAAACCAACTGTGAAAGCTGTCATAAAGAGGTGCACAACTACCAGTTCAAAGAGACAGGAAAGAACGATTGTCTCAAGTGTCATACCACTGCAAACTGGCTTCCTGAGAAATTTGATCACGAGAAGACCAAATTTTCACTTTCGGGAGCACATTCATTGCTGGATTGCCAAAAATGCCATAAAGAAACGACCCGCGACGGGGTCAGGTTCATTAAATACAAGATAGAAGATTTCAAATGCGCTGCCTGTCACTCATAATACTGGCGATGGTTTTTGCCACCGGTCTCAATGCACAGTCTCCCCACGGTGATCTGAAGGGGAAGGATTGCAGTAACTGCCACAACCCTCAGAACTGGAAGATCGATGTAAAAAAACTAGATTTTGATCACTCTAAGACGAAGTTCCCGCTTCAGGGGCAGCATTCATCAGTCGATTGCAAAGCATGCCACACAACTTTAAAATTTGAGGGGACTCCCCAAAACTGCGTAAGCTGTCACACAACTGTTCACGGCAACACCCTCTCGAACGATTGTCAGAGTTGCCACACGCCTGCAAACTGGCTTGTAAAGTCGATACTCCCACTGCACGAGAGGAGCCGTTTTCCACTTTTCGGTAAGCACCAGACAGCTGATTGCGGGATGTGTCACAAAAATTACGAAGTGCGGCAGTTCGAACCAGTTCAGACCGACTGCTACAGTTGTCACTCAAAAGATTATTATGCCACACTGGCACCAAACCATCCGAACGGGAAATTTTCGACTGACTGTACAACATGCCACGACACAAAGGCAACCAACTGGAGAAGCTCCAATGTTAACCACAGTTTCTTCCCTTTGACAGGTGGACATTCACGACCAAGCTGCTACGACTGCCACACGCAGGGTACATTTGCGGGGCTCTCGAAAGAATGTTACAGTTGCCACAAACCGAATTATGAAGCGACCCGGAACCCGAACCATGTGGCGGGCAATTTCTCGAAACAGTGTCAGGTTTGCCACAGCATCAATGCATGGTCACCGGCACAGTTTGACCATAACCAGACCACATTCCCTCTTACAGGCAAGCATACCACGGTTACTTGTGCAAGCTGCCACACCCAGGGATATGCAGGCACTCCAAAAACATGCGTAAGCTGCCATCAGTCAAACTATAATGCGACTCAGAATCCGAATCATACCGCGGCACAATTCCCGAATACCTGCGAAAACTGCCATACCACTGCGGGATGGACTCCGGCTCAGTTTGATCATGATGGCCCCTATTTCCCGATTTATTCAGGAAAACACAAGAACAAATGGAACAGTTGCGGTGACTGCCATACCAATTCCGCGAGTTACAAGCAATTCTCCTGTACCAACTGCCACGAGCACAATCAGGCATCGATGAACAGTGAGCATAACGGAGTTCAGGGTTACAAATGGGAGTCTGCAGCCTGTTATTCATGTCATCCGAGAGGTACATCGGAGGGTGCATTCAACCATCAGACCTCACCATTCCCATTGACCGGTGCCCATACAACCACCGATTGTGCCAGATGCCACACTTCCGGGTATGCGAACACCCCGACTCAGTGTTTCTCCTGTCATGAACAGGGTTTCAATCAGACGACAAAACTGAATCACTCGCTTGCGGGATTTTCACACACCTGCACCGAGTGTCACAACACAACTGCCTGGGCAAACACGACATACAATCACACAACGGCAACGGGATTCCCCCTGCAAAACAAGCATGCCGGGAAAACCTGTATTCAGTGCCATCAGACTACCTACACGGCGACCACAAATGAGTGCTCAACCTGTCACACACCTGACTACCAGGCGGCGACAAATCCGAATCATGTTGCGAAAAATTATCCACAGGTTTGTTCCAACTGTCATACTGATATTGGCTGGGCTCCCGCAAAGTTTGACCATGCAATTGTGAATTTCCCTATCAGCGGGAAGCATACAACAGCCCTTTGTGCAGACTGCCATAAAACCGGCTACGCAAACACACCCAATCAGTGCAAGGGGTGTCACCTTACAGATTACAACACAGCACAAAATCCGAATCACCTTGGTGCCCAGTTCCCGCAGACATGCGAGGATTGCCATACCAGCGTTGGATGGACGCCTTCAACATTCAATCATGACGGTCAGCATTTCCCGATCAATTCGGGCAAACACAAAAACAAATGGAACAACGATTGCACCACCTGTCATAATGTATCGAGCAATTATGCGGCTTTCACCTGTATCAGTTGTCACGAACACAATCAGACTTCCATGAATCAGGATCATCAGGGAGTACAGGGGTATATCTACTCTTCCCCAGAGTGTTTCTCATGTCACCCTGACGGGAGCAAGGTTGGTGCATTTAATCACTCAACTTCGCCTTTTCCTTTGACGGGAAACCATGTCACTCTGAATTGCAGTCAGTGTCATACAACAGGTTACGCAAATACTCCGAACCAGTGTGTTTCGTGTCATCAGTCAGGTTACAACCAGACTACAAAACTGAATCATACCCTTGCGGGATTTTCGCAGACCTGCACCGAGTGTCACAACACTTCAGGTTGGGTCAGCACGACATACAACCACACAACGGCAACGGGATTCCCCCTGCAAAACAAGCATGCCGGAAAAACATGTGTGCAGT
Organism: Ignavibacteria bacterium; assembly: GCA_017302895.1. Taxonomy (NCBI): domain Bacteria; kingdom Pseudomonadati; phylum Ignavibacteriota; class Ignavibacteria; species Ignavibacteria bacterium. The sequence goes on from JAFLBV010000003.1 coordinate 356,067, forward strand.
GTCATCAGACTACATATACCGCAACCACTAACGAGTGCGCGACTTGTCACACTCCCGACTATCAGGGAGCCACAAATCCGAACCATGTAGCGAAGAATTATCCGCAGGTATGTTCCAACTGCCATACCGATATAGGCTGGGCACCTGCCACATTCGATCATGCGATTGTAAATTTCCCGATTTCGGGAAGACATACCACAGTTCAATGTGCTCAATGCCATACTTCAGGCTACACAAACACACCGAATCAGTGCGTCGGTTGTCATCTTCCAGATTTCCAAACCGCTCAGAATCCCAACCATATCGGGGCACAGTTTCCGCAGACATGCGAAACATGCCATACCAGTGTCGGGTGGGCTCCTGCGAATTACAACCACGACGGGCAGTATTTCCCCATAAATTCAGGGAAACACAAAAACAAGTGGAACAACAACTGTACAACCTGTCATGAAGTGTCAAGCAACTATGCTGTTTTCACTTGCATAAGCTGTCATGAGCATAATCAGACTTCGATGAATCAGGAGCACCAGGGAGTCGCAAACTATTCATGGAATTCGCAGAGATGCTACGACTGCCATCCTGATGGATCAGATATTCTGCCGCAAAAGATTGATCACTCTTCCTATCCCGTCTCAGGGAAACACAAAAGTGTGCTTTGTGAAGATTGCCACTCGGGTCCAAATTCGGAACCGCAGTGCATAACCTGTCATCAAGAGGAAGTGACGATCGCTCACAAGAGTTCACCCGCAAACAGGAAATGCTGGAACTGCCACACTACATTCTCCTTCAAAGCGGGGAATGGTGTGCCGAGAAAATTGGAGAGGATAGACTGATGAGAGTATTATTATTGGTTGTTTCGCTTCTGGTTTTAGCCGGAACTTCTTTCGCCCAAAAGACGGGGGAAGTGAGAGAAGGGAAGGTTACTTATGTTTCGTCACAGAATATTTATGTTGAATTCAAACTGACAGATGGAATTTTTGAGAAGGATACCCTTTGGCTGGTTAAAGACAGCAAGGAAGTGCCCGCAGTTATCGTAAATTTTACCAGCAGCAAGTCGGTTGCCGGAAGTAAAGCGGGTACCCTGAAAATTGAAAAGGATATGGTGCTAAGGGCATATCCTTCTTTTGTGCAGAAGGAGGAGGAAAAGCCCGTTGTTGATACCACAAAGGAAAAATTTGTTTACAACAAGGGAAAGGTGGACAAGGGTGCCGGTCCACTGATTCAGAAGAAAAACTACAGAGGAAGATTCTCGGTACAGTCTTCCACCGATATGAGCAACATGTCGGGAGCTCCGGGATATCAGAGGTGGAGATATGCGTTTTCCTTTAATGCCGACAAAATAAGCGGCAGTCCGTTGTCATTTTCTGCGTACACCACCTTCTCCTACCTCACTTCTGACTGGGGAAGGGAAGGGCACGACCTCGGCAGGAAACTGAAGGTTTACGATTTCAAACTGCAGTATGAACTCGATTCACTCTCATTTCTTAATGCGGGAAGATTTATCTACCGGAAAATCGCTAACATTGGTGCAATAGACGGTTTTCTATATGAGCGGGCATTTGACAAGAAATGGTCGGCGGGTGTTTTTGCGGGAAGCAGACCGAATATCGAGGATTACGGCTACAATTTTAAGCTGTTTCAGTTTGGTGCATACGGTGCTCACACCGATTCTCTCGGTACAGGCGTAATGGAGAATTCATTCGGAGTTGTGAATCAGACAAACGATTTTAAAACCGATCGCCGGTTTATCTATCTGCAGCATGTTTCGAATCCTTCCAATTCCGTTTCATTGTTTGCGTCATCAGAAATCGATTTCTACACAGTTGAAGCAGGTGAGGGGAAAACCAAACCGAGTCTCACCAACTTCTTTGCTTCGGTGAGATATGCTTTCTCAAGAGAGTATAATTTTGTGGTCGCATACGATCGAAGAAAAAATGTAATCTACTACGAGTCGTACAGAACCTTTATCGACTCGGTTTTGATCAATGAGACAATGCAGGGACTTAGAGCTGTGTTCAACACCACCGCAATTAAAAATGTCTCCCTCTCCCTCAGAGTAGGTGTCAGAAACATGGGGAATGACAAACGGGTATCGCAGGATTTCGGGGCAAGTGCATATTTTACCAGTCTCCCTTATGTTGCCGGTTATCTCGGCGCGAATGTCAGTTACTTAAAAAGCAATTATGTCGACGGCTTTAATTATGGAATAACATACTCACGCGATCTTATTGAAGACCTGTTCGGTACATTTGGTTTCCGAAGAATCGACTATAATTTCCCGACGGGAGGTTCAACACTGGCGCAAAACATCCTCTCTCTCGATCTTAACTGGACAATCAGCAAACAGTTTGACCTCTCTCTCAACTATGAAGGAGTCTTCGAAGAATCCAGCACCTACAGCAGAATATTTGTGGACTTTACAACAAGATTTTAATTAGCTATTAGCTGTTTTTGGGGATGGTTCCACGGATATCACGGATTCAACACGGATATCACGGATGGGCAACAAACTCCGGTTTCGGAAAAGGAGCGACAATCGTCTCGATTGTCCTGCCGACAAATGTTAAAAATTTCTTGAATTATTACTTTTTTCTTGAAAAATTTTCTTCATATATTTAATCGAGACTATAAGGAATTTATGATATGGAACCACGAATCAGAAAAAGTGAGTACAAAGAAAAGATCGGTACTGTTCTTTCGAAAGAGATCATCGAGAAAATAAAAACCAAATCGATAAAAGAGAAGCGATCGATGAGCGAAATAATCGAAGAGGCACTGAAAAAATATGTGAATGATTCGAATGACGATTATACGATTCGATTGGAGGCATTTCAAAGGTTCACCTCAAATAAAAACAGACTTTCCAAAGAGGATATCGATGAATTGCTCAATGAGGATTATTTCGACCAATGAACATTTCTGAGATTCCGGACAAAAGCCGTGTCATCATTGATACCAACATTTTGCTGTATGCAATTGAAAATGTTTCGACTGAGTGCGTTGAATTGTTGAGAAGGTGTGCCGTTTCAGAGATTTACGGGATAATCCCCACAAATGTACTGGCAGAATTCATGCATATTCGGATGATGGCTGAAGCGAAAGAGAGTGGGATAAACCCCGGTTCGAATCCTGCCCGAAAATTGTCAGAAAAACCTGAGATCATTCGCAATCTCAAAAGATACCACTCAGAAATAAGGGATTTACTGGAAATTGGATTTAAGGTGGAACCGGTGCTTCTTGAGGATCATACGGCATCATTGCAGGTACAACAAAAATATGGTCTGCTAACGAATGATTCTCTAATTGTCAGTCTGGCAGAAAGGTTAAGAATCAATAAAATTGTTACAGCGGACAAAGCTTTTCATAGAGTAGATGGACTCGAAATTCACTCTCCTTCGGACGTTTAAGCTATGAAGTATGATCTATGAACTATGAGCTGATCTGAATTCATCTCTGGGATGGGCATGAAATAGCACACGGATGAGACGAATTTAACCGATTCCCACGGATGTGGATATTTCCACGGATTTCCACGGATATTCGAAAAACTCTGATTTCGGAAAAGGAGCGACAATCGTCTCGATTGTCCTGCCGACCAATTATACCCTCTAAGCGACATCATTTTTGAACACGATATTCAAGATAAAAAAGGATGGAAAGGATATTACCCCCGTAGTGGGGTTAAATGTTCGTAGAATCTAGACCGATAATCAAACCTTACCCCCGTAGTGGGGTTATATGTTCGTAGAAGAAGGAAGGATACACCATAATTACCCCCTTAGTGGGGTTACATGTTCGTAGAATCTAGACCGATAATCAAAACCTTACCCCCTTAGTGGGGTTACATGTTCGTAGAATCTAGACCGATAATCAAACCTTACCCCCGTAGCGGGGTTACATGTTCGTAGACGACATGTCCGTAGAAAAAAACATTACAATTATTTCCCAAACCTTTCTTAATTTTGTCCCGTTCGAATTTCCCAACAATCACAAAATAATATTATGATAAAGAGAGTAAAATACTACACCCTTCTCAAAAAAGTAGGAGAGGGTGGAATGGGTACCGTTTATAAAGCTGAAGACGACAGAAACGGAAAAATCGTCGCAATAAAAGAACTCGACCCCCAAAAAGCTCAAATTCAGGATTACCGTGCCCGCTTTTCGCGTGAGGAACGGATTCTCACCCGTCTCAACCATCCAAATATCGTATCTCCTGTCGAAGCATTTGCAGAAGATGACACTCTCTATATCGCAATGGAATTTGTTGATGGACAAAGTCTCGACTACAAAATCCGAAAGATAAGCGGACCAATACCCTTCATCCACGTCCGTGACCTTATGATAAAAATGCTTGAAGGTTTTTCTCATGCACATCAGGCGGGGGTAATCCATCGGGACATTAAACCGGCGAACATCCTGATTTCTGACAAAGGCAACCTGAAAATCACCGATTTCGGAATCGCGAAGATAACGACAGGTGAAGACCGAACTACTGCAAACATAAAACTGGGTACGCTCTGTTATATGAGCCCCGAACAGCTTACCACTGCAGATGTTGATGAACGAAGTGACATTTACAGTCTTGGAATGACCTTTTATGAAATGCTTGCCGGTCAACTTCCTTTCACAAAAGATCAGCGTGAGAACCCGGGAGCACTAACCCTTAGAATCTCAAGTTCTGAACCATTTCCGCTTCCTTCAAATTTCTATCCGCACATCCCCAAAAGAATTGAAAACATCGTTATGCGGATGCTGGAGAAGGATATCAACAAACGGTATTCATCTTTGAAGGAGGTTTTGAACGAACTACTGCAGTTTGATCTCTCCGACCCCGAACGCACCCTGATGGAAGAATACGAAAAAACCGTTGCGTTCGATCCCACGATTCTCACACAAGGAAAACGGTCGGATTCTGATGTTTCCACTTCCGCATCAAAATCTTCAACCCTGCAGGATAAACCGACAAAGGAAATGACCTGGGCAGAAAGACAAGAGAGAGCAAGAGTACTCGAGGCGGAACACAGGGAAAAAATACGACTCGCAGAAGAGGAGAGACTACGCAAGGAGAGGGAAGAACAGGAGGAAATAGAAAGAGCTCGGCTGGAAAGGGAGAGAAAAATTGCCGAAAAAAAAGCGATGAAAAAAAAGTTGATACTTGGAACAGGGATGGGGGTGATTTTTGTAATTTTGCTAATTGTGGGATACAATGTGTTAAATAATTATCTTAAAGAGAAGCAACTTTTAGATGAAATAGCTGAATATGAGAAGCAGATTGCGGAAGAGAAGGCTGCACATGAGAAGCAACTTTTAGATGATCTCAAGAATAACATGGTAATAGTAGAAGGTAAGACATTTACGCAGGGGGACAAAAGCTGGTCAAAATTTGAGATTGCAAAAATCGAAGTGACCCAGGAATTATGGGAGAGTGTAATGGGTAGTAATCCATCGAATTCCAAGGGGGATAAAAGACCTGTTGAGCTAGTTTCATGGAATGATGCAGTTGAGTTTTGCAACAAGCTTAGTGAGAAGGAGGGCTTGCAGAAGGCATATTCAGGAAGCGGAAGCAGCATCATTTGTGATTTCAATGCAAAGGGATACCGACTGCCAACAGAGGCAGAGTGGGAATATGCAGCGAAAGGCGGAAGCCAAAGTAAGGGCTATGAATACAGCGGGAGTAACAACATAGATGAGGTGGCATGGTATGAAGGTAACTCAGGAAGAGAGACTCATAAGGCGGGGAAAAAGAAACCTAACGAACTTGGTGTATATGATATGACAGGAAATGTCTGGGAATGGTGCTGGGATTTGTACAATAATTCTTCCTTTCGTGTGGCTCGTGGCGGCGGTTGGGGCAGCGATGCGGGGTACTGCCGTGTTGCGGGCCGTGACAACGGCACACCTGGGTTCTGGAACTACGCTCTTGGCTTCCGGTTAGTGAGAACAAAAAATTAGTTTCCCGCAGGGATTATTTCCCGACGGAGTCGGGTTAACTTCCGCCGAGGCGGATTACCCTGTGGAGAAAAAATAGAGGACCTTAGGAGCCGAATATTCAGGGGCGTTAGCCCTTCGAATTTTTTTGAACACGATATTCAGGATGGAAAAGAATTAAAGGAATGCGGTAAAGAGCCCTTGTGGCGACATCTTTTTTGAACACGATATTCAGGATGGAAAAGAATTAAAGGAATGCGGTAAAGAACCCTTGTGGCGACATATGGATAAAATTAAGAAAATTTTTTTATACAATCTCTCATGAAAAATATGGGGGGGGGTAATAAAAAATTCTATCCACATGTCGCCCGGAGGGCTTTTTTGATCTTGGTTTCCATGTTTCTACCCACATGTCGCCCAAGGGCTGATATAGAAATTTCTCTTCCCGGGAATGAATTCCCTGGCTATTGGTTTTCAAACCTCAAACTTCTAACCTCAAATTTCATTTGAATTTTACCTGAACCACTCCTGAAGTAAGGACGGTTTCGGAGCAATCTCTGACATATACCCGGAACCAGCCGGACTGGTAGAAGGTTACCTGTTTGTAGAACCATGCCCAGTCTGGTTTTGTATCCATGGATATGGTAGTCTCGTACGACTCGTAATCTTCTTCAATTCGATAGATTTCGAAGGAGACTTTTTCGCAACTGACTGTATAAGGAAGTTTGACGAGGAAGTAGAAGTAACTGCCGTTTGCGGAGATGCTAAAAACTTCCGAGGCTTTTATTGGAGCACCTTTCTCAGTGACACCCTCACAGAAGGTTATTGATTGCGAAAAGGTTGCTGTGGTAAGCAAAAAAACGAAAAGGAAAAGATATCTTCTCATAAGGGACCTCATGAAAATGGTTAATGATTAAAAATAATTATTCCCCTTTCTCAAGTTAGTAAAAATAATTGTAATATTTTCGTTGCCGGAACATCGATTTTTCAAACTTTTTTCAACAGACATCATCTTTTCAGCCGAAGCAGGTGATCCAAAATCAGTAAATTCACATCCAGGAATCAATTCAAAAATAATAACTCAAAACTGATAACTCCAGCCACTTTTCTCTTGCTCATGGCTTTAATTATCTTTATTTTTTAAATCGGTAAATAAATATTAAGTGAAGATCATGGAATTTCTTACAGGCAAATTGCATTTCCAGACAAATGGAAATTCGGACATAAAAGATTTAACTGCTGATGTGGAAAAATTAATCCAGGAAAACGGTTTTACTGAGGGGAGTGTCCTCCTTTTTATACCCGGGTCCACAGCAGCGCTAACGACAATAGAATTTGAACCGGGGTTGTTGAAAGATTATCCCGAGTTTATGGACAGACTGGTTCCCTCGGGAAAGATTTATCATCACGATATGACCTGGCATGACGGAAATGGACATTCACATATCCGCGCTGCCCTGCAAGGACCGTCACTTCATATTCCCTTCATCAAAGGTAAACTGACTCTCGGTACCTGGCAGCAGGTAATTTTCATCGATTTTGATACCCGTCCCAGAGAAAGAACGGTTGTTTATCAGTTTATTGCGAAGAGAGAAGAGTAAAAGAGGGCTGAAGGCTGAAGTTTGAAGTTTGAAGTCTGATTAATGGATTTTTTGAAATAAAAAGTAAGATAAAATGAAAAAAGTAATTATTGCCCTGTTGTTGTTTGTATCAGGAATTTATGCACAGGAACTTGAGTGGACGCCATATTTTGCCACTCCCGAGGATTCGATTGTAATTATATACGACGCTTCAAAAGGAAATGCGGGCTTGATGAATGTTTTCCCGATTTATGCCCACACGGGAGTGATCACGACGGAAAGCACAAGTCCCGCTGACTGGCGATATGTAAAGACTAACTGGGGACAGAACACTCCCGAGACACAGCTTTCATTCGTTGGCGGAACGAAATGGAAAATTGCATTCAAGATTCGACAATATTACAATGTCCCTGCGAATGAGACGATACTTCAGCTTGCTTTTGTTTTCAGAAATGCAGCCGGAACCCTGACAGGTAAGACCGCGGATGGTGGCGACATTTTTCTTCCACTCTCGCAGCCGGGTCAGACCGCAGCAATACTTCAACCAGCGGTTTCGGGGATAATTGCACAAAATACTTCCGTTCCCGTTCTCGCAATAGGAGCTGCAGGAACTCAGACCATGAAACTGTATGTGAACGACTCTGAAGTGGCTTCGGTAAACAACGATTCGATTACTTACCAGCTTACCGCATCCCAGATCGGAAAAACCAGAATTAAAGCAGTTGCGATCTCAGGATCAGGCGGCATGGGATACGATTCGGTTTATTATGTGGTAAGAGGAGCAACCCCTGTGCAGGCACTTCCCGCCGGTGTAAAGGATGGAATAAACTACACCTCCTCCACTTCGGCAACGATGGTGCTGTATGCTCCGACCAAGCAGTTTGTTTATTTGATCGGAGATATGAATGGCTGGGAAATTGACCCGGCATACGAACTTTACAAGACGCCTGACGGATTCCGGTACTGGGTTACCATGAACGGTCTGACTCCGGGCAAGGAGTACAGGTTTCAGTATTTCGTGGATAACGCCATCAAAATCGGCGACCCTTATTCTGAAAAAGTGCTTGACCCCTGGAACGACAAATATATTGACAGCGTAAGATATCCCGGCTTGATTCCCTATCCTGTCGGTCTCACCTCAAATGTTGTCTCTGTAATGCAACCCGGGCAGACACCTTATCAGTGGCAGGTGACCAATTTCCAGAAGCCACCCAAAGAGAAACTCGTGGTATATGAGTTGCTCATCAGGGACTTCACTTCGGAACAGACATACAAGTCGATCACCGACACCCTCGGATACCTGCAGAGACTTGGAATCAACTGTCTCGAACTTATGCCGATAATGGAATTTGAAGGGAACAACAGTTGGGGCTACAACCCGATGTTCCATATGGCAGTTGATAAATGGTACGGACCGAGAAACGAACTTAAAAAACTGATCGACGAAGCCCACAAAAGAGGCATCGCAGTTGTTTTGGATATGGTGCTCAATCACGCATTCGGGCTTAATCCGATGGTTCTTCTCTACTGGGATGCTGCCAATAACAGACCTGCTGCCAACAGTCCATGGTTTAATCCAATAGCGAAACATCCTTATAATGTCGGCTATGATTTCAACCATGAGAGTCAGGCAACAAAAGATTATGTGGACCGTGTAAACAGATTCTGGATAGAAGAATACAAGTTTGACGGCTTCAGATTCGATCTTTCAAAAGGATTTACACAGACCAACAGCGGTAGCAATGTCGGTCAGTGGGGGCAGTATGACCAGTCGCGTATCAATCTTTTGAAGAGAATGGCGCAGCAAATCTGGACAGTTGACCCCAATTCCTATGTAATTCTCGAGCATTTTGCTGATAACAACGAGGAAATTGCTCTCGCAAATGAGGGAATGATGCTATGGGGCAATCACAACTCTAACTACAATGAAGCCACAATGGGATGGCACGACAACAACAAATCGAATTTTAGCGGTATTTCCTGGAAAAACAGAAATTTCAGTTCCCCGAAACTTGTCGGGTACATGGAATCGCACGATGAAGAGAGAACGATGGCGAAAAACCTGCTGTATGGTGCTTCGAGTGGCGGTTATAATGTGAAAAGTCTTTCGACAGCCATTGCAAGAGAGAAACTTGCCGGCGCGTTCTTCTTTACTGTCCCGGGTCCGAAAATGATCTGGCAGTTTGGAGAGCTTGCTTATGATGTCTCGATATTCTATCCTTGTGGTACTGACGCATGCAAGACAGACCCAAAGCCTGTCAAGTGGGAATATTACAACGACAGCAGAAGGCTCAATCTATATAAAACCTGGGCGGAACTAATAAAGCTCAAAAAGAACTACGACGCTTTCAGCAGTACGGATTTTATAATCGATGCCGCTACTGCACTGAAGACTATCAAGATAAATCACTCGCAAATGAATGTGGTTATCACGGGCAACTTTGGTGTTACAGAGGCGAACTACAATCCCGGTTTCCAGAACACAGGGAAGTGGTACGATTTCTTCTCAGGTGACTCCATGACCGTTTCCGATGTGAACATGTCAGTTTCGCTCCTTCCGGGTGAATTCAAAATTTACACAACCATGAAACTTCCGACTCCGGAACCGGGGATAGCCACCTCGATTTTCGAAAAAGATGAAAACGAACTTCCTGTGGATTTTAATCTGGATCAGAATTTCCCGAACCCTTTCAATCCATCGACAAAAATCAGTTTCAGCATTCCACAATCGGGGATGGTAAATCTGGCAGTCTACAATTCTGTTGGTGAGCTTGTGAAAGTGCTTGTGAATGAGCAGATGTCGCAGGGGAAGTACAATGTCGATTTTGACGGAGCGGGACTTTCGAGCGGAATTTACTTCTACAGACTCGTCTCAGAGGGAACTGTTCTGAGCAAAAAAATGATCCTGTTGAAGTGATTTTTCGGGAACTGATAAAAATTGTGAATAGAATAAACCTGAGGAGTGTTTGAGACAGAAGTTGATATTCTTCATCATTTTGGGAGCATTTTTATTTTTTCATGGGTGTAAGACTACACCCCCTGTTAAAATTGAAGATGATGTTACCGGTGGAATTGTAGTAAAGGGAAGTCCCGCGGGGGCTGCAATTTTCCTTGACGGTGTAAATACCGGAAAGACACTTCCCGATACACTTCTTGCCAAAGCAGGAACACATGCATTAAGAGTTGAGAAGGACGGGTATGTCTCCGAGACTCGAAATGTTGTCATTGGAGCATTCTCACTTGGAGAGGAGACTTTCAATCTTGCGCCGGTAACGGAGCAAAAGCTTGTGATTATTGAAGATTTTGCCAATGTCAGTTGTGTCCCCTGTGTCACTTCGAACAGGATATTGCGTTCACTCGAGACCGGTACTCTTCTCGATAAAAATGTCATAATGATCAAGTATCATGTTAGCTACCCTTCCCCTCAGGATCCCTTTTATCAAGCGAACAAGGCTTCGATTGATACTCGGGCTCAGTTTTACAAAATATTTTCCACGCCGACCACATACATAGACGGGAAACTAAAACCCGTATCAAGCGATTCAAATCAGATAAAACAGTATGTTGATCAGCAGCTTGGTGCTCCTGCACGCTTCAGGATGAGCATCAAAGATTCCACTTCGGGAGGAGTTCTGTATTCCACAGTGAATATAAAAGTCCTCGACCTGCCACAGGTTGATTCAAATGAGACAGTCCTGCATGTTTATGCAGTTCAGACTGAAACTTCATTTTCAACGCCACCGGGTTCAAATGGTGAAACTCTCTTTCATAATGTGGTTCGCGGCTTTCTTACCGGTTCGGGGGGTATAATTCCTCATCTTACACAAAATGGCCAGGACATCAGCTTCAATCTCGCAATTGCCATCAACAGCGGCTGGGATTTGTCGAAGCTTAGAATTATTGCATTCCTGCAAAACAAAACCACAAAAGAGATCTATCAGTCAGCAATTTCTAAAAGATAACTTAAAAGATGCGTAAATCAGTTTTATTGGCTTTGGTTATTCTGCTTTTTCCGGCGGTAACCGAGGCACAGACATTTGAATTCACACCAAATCATACAGTTCTGAACGATTCACTTGGGAGCGAGCTTGTCTTTGAATTTACTTTCAGAAATTTGACCAACTCCCCGCAGACGATTTATATAGTACGAACGCAGGAGAATCTGCCTCATCAGGACTGGACATCGTCAATGTGTTTTGATTTGGGATGTTTTGCCCCGTTTGTGGACAGTGTTGCGACCACCCCCGATTTCTCAAGTTCACCGCTTCAACCGATGGAAACCAGAGATTTTTCGGTACATATTTTTACTTCAACAATTAATGGAACAGCGACAGTCACCGTTAAAGCGGTGAACATGAACCAGCCTGCAGAATTTTATACAGTTGAGCTCACGGGAAGAACAATCCCCGTATCGGTAGAAGATGCTGCCATCGTTACCGGTTTCAGGCTTGATCAGAACTTCCCAAATCCCTTTAATCCCTCCACTTCCATTTCATTTAAACTCGCTAAGAGTTCCGATGTGTCGCTGACAGTTTATAATTCGCTCGGTATCAAGGTGAAGGAAGTCTTGAATGGATATATGGTAGAAGGTGAACACCGTGTAAACATTGATGCAAGTGACCTTTCATCCGGGGTTTATTTTTATCAGCTTAACGCTGGTGATCTTGTTACAACCAGAAAAATGATACTGGAGAAATAATGCTGAAGTCTTTATTCCTGTTTTTATTTCTTTTGGCAACCGGACTTTTTGCTCAGGATGGTCAGAAGGCTCCCGGTTTTTCATTGGAAAACCTTGAGGGGGAGACTGTCGCATTAAGTGACAACACTGACAGCAGTGTGGTTCTCCTCAGTTTTTGGGCAACCTGGTGCAAACCGTGTATGGAGGAGCTGCCGCATATCGAGAAAATTTATTCGGAACTATCAGGCAAGGGACTGAAAGGATATGCGATATCGGTAGACGGTGAGAGATCAGTGGCAAAAGTTGAGCCCTTTGTAAAATCGAAGAAAATGACGATTCCCGTTCTCCTTGATACAAACGGAGATGTGGCAAGACTCTTTTATGCAAAGGATGTTCCCCATACAGTTTTGATCGACAAAAAGGGTGAAATCGTTTATTCTCATTCGGGTTATAAAAAGGGGGATGAGATACAACTGAAAGAGAAGATAATCGAATTGTTGGGAAGCAAATGATGAATAAATTTTTACTGCTTCTGTTGACCATACCTCTTACAGTTTTCACACAGGATTTTCCCGCTCCCAAACTTCCGAAGGGGGTTACAATTCTAAACCAGACAAAAGCTTCGTATGATTTTGAGAAAAAGATATCGATATTTGAGGACTGGTTGAACCTCGACTACAGATACGAAAATTTCTCGGCGGGTATCAGATATGAATCATTCCTTCCAAACGACCCGAGTCCTGCAATCAGCAGAGGGAAGGAAAAATATTCCGATATTGCTTATAAGTACTTTACTGTAAATTTTGGCGACAAAAAGACAAATTTCGAAATTACCGCGGGAAACTACTATGCCCTGGTTGGAAGAGGCATGGTGCTAAGAAGCTATGAGGACAGAAATCTCCGGCTTGACAACAACCTGCAGGGCGTTTTGGTTAAGGCAGGTTACAGGAATTTCAGACTTACAGCGCTCGCGGGTTCTGCAGCCAACTCAAACAACGAGAGAAAAGATGTGCTTTATCTTGCTGATCTCGAATACCGCGGACTGAAATGGCTAAAGGGAGGTGTGACACTTGCTTCGAACAAACCCGAATTTGATAATGTTTCCAGAACAGACATTGGTTCATTGCGTCTTGAGACATCTTTTGGTGCATTTGACGGATACTTCGAATACGCTGTAAAGAAGAATTCCGACATTCAGAACGCTGTTTTTAACAGCTCGGAAAGTTTTGCCGGCAAGGGCATTTATGCATCCGCTTCATACTGGTACGACATTTTTTCGATAACAGGCGAATACAAGTATTACGACAATTTCGGTTTCAGGTCGTTTGATCAGACGATAAATTACAATCAGCCCCCGGCCACCCGGAAAGATTACAGCTATCAGCTCTTCAACCGTCATCCTTCCACACTTGATGCTGACAATGAGCAGGGTTATCAGGTGGAAGCAACTGCCAATCTAAGCGACAATTCCTCTCTGCTTCTACAATTTTCAGAGACAAAAACTCTCGACAAGGATTCATACATTCAACGAATTTACGGACAAAGCCTTGAGCCTCGAGTCAAGCTAAGAGAAGTTTTTGGACAGTATTCAAACGAGTGGTCAGAAAAATTCAAAACCACAATTGCACTTGGTTACAACGAGGAACTCGACGAAAATACAAAAAACTACACCGGTGTTTTGGATATCAGATATTCAATTGACCCCCGAAACACCCTGAGATTTATTTTCGAACATCAACAGTCGAACAACAGGACCACACTCGAGGATTATTTTTCCGATGTTTTCACGATGGAATATTTGAGATCGCCAAAATATTCGATTGCACTTGTTGCAGAAATGAAGACGAGGGAGCCGATTCCCGGAAATACTGTCAGAACACTTTGGAGTTATGTTCAAGGGACGATCAAGATTGGGGAACACACCGACCTTAGCCTGCTCGCCGGGTCGAGAGAGGCAGGGATAATCTGTATCGGAGGTGTTTGCCGGTATGAGCCCGAATTCAGAGGTGTGGAGATAAAGATGGTGAACAGGTTCTAAAAGAGTTGTTCGGCTGTTAAATTTTGATTATTGGTGATAAAAATTTTGTAAAAAGCGATTTCTTTCTTAATATTGCATCACACAATTAAAAAAATGACTCCTTCAATGTTTAACTTTTCCGGTACAAAGAGCCAAAGGAACAGAATTTGATACGGTTTATCCTTTTACTGATTTTTATTGCTGCCATTGGAGTGATTTATTACCTCCTTTTGGATGGATATGGTGGACCGTTTGAGGGATTCATGAACAATTACGCTCTTGAGACCACCGGTGTAATAGCAGCATATTTTTTAAGCGTTCTCTTCAAACAAGTAAGCGGGAATAAATTTGCCAAGGCATTTATCATATTCCTCTTCGCTTCCATCATCGAGATTGCCCAGTTGTTGGACATAAATCTGTTTGGGTCGGTATTTGATCCTCTCGATTTTGTATTTTATGCTTTGGGACTCGGATTTGCTCTCTTCATTGATACACAGGTGATTCCCCGTCTCGACGGCACTTACGAAAAGATAAAATTTTAATCACAAAAATTTAATTTCAAATGAAAAAAGTGCTCAAATATGCCGGCATTTCGCTGGTTGCCATCTTTTTGGTTATTCAGATATTTCAGGTTGACCATACCAATCCCGAGGTAAGGTCTGAACCGCCATGGGATTCACCGCGGACGAGAGAGCTGGCTAAAAAAGCCTGTTTCGATTGTCACAGTGCCGAGACAAACTGGCCCTGGTACTCATACATTGCACCGGCATCGTGGAAGGTTTATAACAATGTGAAAAATGGCAGGCGCCACTTTTATTTTTCAGAGTATCCTGTCGGTACCAAAAAACCTGAAGAAGCAATTGAGGAGATAGAAAAAGGAAGCATGCCTCCTTCTGACTATTTACTGCTCCATTCCGAAGCGAAATTGACTCCCCTTGAAAAAGCGGAATTGATTAAAGGTTTGAGAGCCACTTTTGGTTTGGATAAACAGGGAGGTCAGAAAACCGGAACCGAAGTCAAGCAGGACAACAAAGAGCTTAACGGTCGGGAAAAAAGAGAAATGGAAGAAGCCAAAGGAAAATAGCTTCCGGTCAGGATGATATTAAAAAGGCTGCCTCCGTAACTGAAGGCAGCCTTTTTTTTTGAGAATGCTATTTGGATTTGTCGGGATATTTTACTTTACCCGGTTTTTTTGGAGGATTCGCTTTCAGTGCATCCAGGATAAGGTCGATTGCTTTGTTGAGCTGTTGGTCGTTCCCTTTCGCGAGTTCGTGAGGGTAGTTCTCAACATCATAATCAGGATCAACACCGTAGCCCTCGATTCCGAGTTCTCCCGTAATCTCACGGTAACCGAATGAAGGAGCTGTAACCGAACCGCCATCGATTAGCGGGGGAGTGCCGGTGATGCCGACGAGACCGCCCCATGTTCTTTTACCTACAATTTTACCGAGACCTGCAGCTCTGAAGTATGCAGGGAATGCATCTCCGCCGGAACCTGACCAGCCATTAACCAGCATGACTTTTGGTCCAAAGTTGCCGACGAATGGTGTCTGCCAGTCCTCGAAGCCGTTTCTTACCCAGTAATTGTAGAGCTTTCTGTTTAAGAGTTCGATGAACCTGTCGGGAATCTGACCACCACTGTTAAATCTTTCATCGATGATGAGAGCATCCTTGTTTACCTGTCCCATAAACTGGCGGTAGAGGTCTGTCTGCCCGTCAATTCCGGTGCTAGGCACATAGATGTATCCGACTCTGCCGTTTGTCTTCTCATCGACATATTTCCTGTTTTTTTCGATCCAGGCATAATATCTGAGTGTCTGCTCATTGCCAAGAGGTTTTACGAGGATATCCCTTGCACCTTCTTTCCCAGGAGAGGAGTTGATCGTGAGGATAACCGTCTTGTCTGCCAGACCCTGGAAAGCTTTCCATGGATCAGCTTTCATGTCGAGTGCCTGACCATTTACGGCGATGATATAGTCGCCCTCTTTCACATTAAGACCGGGAGCTGCAAGAGGTGATCTTACTTCGGAGGCATCCCATGGAGCGGTTTCATAGATTTTGGCGATTTTGTAGTAACCTGCTTTTTTGTCGGCTTCGAAATCACAACCGAGTACGCCGACTGAGGTTGATTTTGGATTTTCGAGATCGCCGCCATTAACATAAGCATGTGAAACATTTAATTCGGCAATCAGTTCACCGATAACATAGTTCAGGTCACTTCTGCTAACGATGTATGGAAGGAGAGCTTCATATCTTTTGCCCATTTTTTCCCAGTCGAGGCCGTGCATATCGGGGTCGTAGAAGAAGTCCCGTTCGATTCTCCATGCCTCCCTGTAGAGCTGTTTCCATTCTTCTCTTGGGTTGATGGTAGCGGTCATATTGGAGAGATCGAGCTTGCCGTCGGCAATTTTGGCCCCCGGAGCCGGGTCAATGATGGAATAGGCACCTTCGGGGGTTTGTACCATGATTTTTTTGCCGTCGGCAGAGAGTCTGAACTGGCTGACTCCCGAAGTAATTTCCTTCTGCTCTCTTTTATCAAGATCGAACTGGAAGAGTGTTCCACCGGTCATCCACGAATCGGCTTTCGGGAACTGGACATAGAATACTTTTCCCTCGGCAGCAGCAAGTGAGCCGGCATTGCCAAGTTTCTTGATGAGGACAGTTCTTTTTTCGATGTTGTCGAAGTCGATCTTTACAGATTTTTCTTCTTTTTTAGCCTCATCTTTTTTTGGTTCATCTTTTTTAAGAGTGTCCTTTTTAGCCTCATCCTTTTTCTCTTCCTTCACATCCACTTCGTCATTTTTTGGAGCGAAGATGTCTTTCACATCGTTACGAAGAGTCATTGCATAGAGGTTGACCGAGTTGTGGTAGATCCAGGTATTGTCCTGGTCGGAGTAGGTCGGTTCAAAGTTTTTCAGACTGTAGAAGTAGAGGTAGTCACCCTTTGGATCGAAGACCGGATTTGCACAATTGTAGAAATCAGAGGTGATTCTCTTTGCTTTTCCTTCATCCATGCTGTAAACAAAGATAGCCGAAGTGCCGTACTGAACCCGTTTGTCGTATGCAAGCCACTTACTGTCGGAACTCCAGGCAAAGGTGAAGAAATAGTTGAATTCATCCTTGTCGATTTTTGTCAGTTTGTCGGGAGTAATCGAGTAGATGTAAATATTGCCAAAGTTGTCATTGAAAACAATGTTTTTACTGTCAGGAGACCAGACAATACCCTGTTTGAAAGCCACACCGGTTTTGGTGAGTTGTTTTTCGCTCCCTTTTCCGTCAGCCTGGTTGATGTAGAGTTCATACTCACCCGATTTGTCGGAGAAATATGCAATGTGCTTTCCGTCGGGCGACCAGGTTGGTTCTCTTTCGGCAACACCGGAGGAGTTTGTCAGATTTCTGGTAACACCATCTTTTGCCGGGACAGTCAGAATTTCACCGCGGGCTTCGAACACAGCTCTTTTGCCGTCGCGGGAGATGTCAAAATTAAAGATCATTTTTGAAAGATTTTTCAAAGCGGGACGAACCTGCGGGAGATCGGAAGGGATAGTAACCTTCACTTCGGTAGATTTCCCGGTTGTCAGATTAAGAACAAAAAGCTTGCCTCCGTTCTCGAAAACGATGTCGCTGTTTCCGCCTGAGGGCCACTTAACATCATATTCATCGTAGAAAGTATATTGTTTCACTTCCTTTGTTTTTGTGTTATATCCCCAGATGTTCAGCTTTTTATTGTTATCGCGGTCGGACAGGAAATAGATTATATCGCCAATCCACATCGGGATACCATCGGAACCGTCGAAGTCGGTGATTTTTTCGGAAGTGTTGTTCTTAAAATCGTAAATCCAAATGTCACTTGCCATACCACCGCGATACCTTTTCCAGGTTCTGCTTTCGACGGCGAGAGTCTGGAAAGCAATTTTTTGTCCATCAGGGCTGACAGATGCAAACTCGCCATATTCGAGAGGGAGAAGTTCGGGCATACCTCCTGCCACTGACTGTCTCCAGAGTTTGTTGTATCTGTAAGAAGGGGAGTTTTGCTGTGAGCGGAAGAGGATGTTCTCTCCGTCAGGATACCAGTCGTTCACCAGATCAGGTGTCGGATTGTGGGTGAGCCTTTCAGGGACCCCACCTGTTGCGGGTATCAGATAGACATCCGCATTGCCGTCATAATTTCCGGAGAAGACAATTTTGTCCCCTTTGGGTGAAAATTTTGCGTAGATTTCGTTCCCCGGTACAGAAGTCAGTCTAATCGCTGTACCTCCTGTTTTGGGAACCGTGTAGAGGTCGCCGGCATACTGAAAGACAATTTTGTCTGCAGAAATGTCAGGGAACCGGAGCATCAGAGCATCAGGTGTGTGGGACTCCTGAGAGAATACGAGACCCGTGAAGGTCAAAAACAATAAGGGAAGAAACGCTTTTTTCATTGGTTTTTGTCCTGTTAAATAAAAAAAATCCCATGAGGGCTAAATTACGAAAAAGAGCCGTCACGGGATTAAATTTTATAAGAACGGTCAAACTAATGAATGAGCGTTAATCCGAAGTGATTCAATCGCGTTTTTAAAGAATCCGGGCAACACGGTTTTCTTTGTGTGATTGATCTGCACAGGATTTTCGAGGTGTGCAATCATGTCGTAATAAGCTTTCTCGCCGTACTGTTCAACCACCTGGATTTTTCTTTCCGGTTGTCTGAAGTGGTAGTACATACTTGGGGGATCAGCTTCGGGGTGGAACTGCGTACCGATGATTTCGGGAGAGATTCTGATTGCCATCATTGCAGGTTCCATATAGAAAGCCGCGGGCTCGAGTTCCATGCTCAGAACTTTCGCACCGAGTGAATCAAATTTGTCTTTGTTTTGGTGGATCACCTGCCAGCCTCTAAAATCAGCACCGTAGAACGGATCGGTAAGATTCGAAAATACAGGATCCTGATCGCCATCCTCAGTAAGGGCAAAAGGGACGATTCCGAACGACTTTTTCTCTCTTTGCACCACATCACCCAGTTCGAAAAACCTTGCCATCATTTGGAATGAGTGACAGATAAAGAAAACATGTTTCTTATCCTGTGATTTTTGGTTGTGGTTCCAAATTTTGTCGATAAGGTTAAAATAGTCAGTTTCCCATTTTCTGCCTGAATCCTCAAACGGGCTTCCGGGACCGCCGGATGAGATATAAATATCGTGATCCATGGCGGGTACATCTCCCTTAAGCCGGGAATCGAAAATGGAGTATTCTATCGGGACATCCTCATACAGAGTGTCGATTTCATAGATATGATCCTGGATACATCTCATCCCCTGATTGGGTTCTCCGTTATAGAGGTCTATTATGGCTATTTTGATCTTTTTCTCGGGCAATATTCCGGTTCCTGATTTTAATTTTTTGTATGTGCAAATTTAACGAAGTTAAATCAATAACACGGTTCGGAAAATCCACTTTTTTATTACTCTTTAAAAGTATAACATTACAGCGATAATTTTGGGAAAACAGCAAATGGCACAGCAGAAGAAACTTTTAATCAATTACACAAACCATCCGAGCCATCTTTGGAGTGAGGACCAGAAGACTGCAGCACTTCAGCAATGGAGCAACATCATCGATATTCAGTTTCCGCTTACTTCACCTGACTGGGAAAATGAGGATGTTCGAGGGTGTTTCGATCAGTTTTACAGCGAAGTAAAAGAGAAGTGTGTAAGTGACGGCCGAAATGTCAGTGACGCCGATTTTTTGGTAATGGGGGAATTCCGTTTTACATATTACACTGTTAGCAGGTTGATCAGTTTGGGGCACAAAGTTTATTCTCACGCGGGGAAAAGGGATGTGGAGATAAAGGACAACAAGAGCATCTACACATTTCGTTTTGGGAGATTTGTGGAATATTTCTCAGATTAAACTGAAATTTTTCCTTTGATTTCGGGTCAATGTCTCACAAGCATCCTTGCTTTCCTCAGGGCGGAAAATCGTATATTTAAAGATCATTTTTCGGGATTTTTAGATGCACATTTTCTCCAGAGCCTTTTTTGTACTTCTGGTTCTTACCGGCTTTCTTTTTGCGCAACAGCCTTATACAATTCTTATTTCGTTCGACGGATTCAGGCACGATTACATGGATCGCGGTATTACGCCCAATCTTTGGAAGATTGCCAACAACGGCGTTAAAGCTTTATCGCT
The DNA here is from genome assembly GCA_017302895.1 of Ignavibacteria bacterium. Taxonomy (NCBI): domain Bacteria; kingdom Pseudomonadati; phylum Ignavibacteriota; class Ignavibacteria; species Ignavibacteria bacterium. The sequence continues at coordinate 376,435 of JAFLBV010000003.1, forward strand.
GCGACCCGTTTTCCCTTCAAAAACCTTCCCAAACCACATCTCCATCATTACAGGAATGTATCCCGAGAATCATGGTATCATTGCAAACACATTTTACGATCCTGTTTACAAAGAAACATATAAAATTAGTGACTCGGTTCAGGTTCGAAATGCAAGATGGTATAAGGGTGAAGCTTTTTGGGAGACTGCACAAAGAAACGGAATTACAGCTGCAAGTTTTTTCTGGCCCGGTTCCGAAGTGGAGCTGGAATACAGACGACCACGATACTACAAGACATACGACCACGAATTTCCATATCCCGAACGGATTAATGGAATCATTAAATGGCTGCAATTGCCGTATGCCGAAAGACCGAAGTTCCTTACCATTTATTTTGATGCCACCGATACATACGCCCACGATCATGGACCGGACTCCGACAGCACAAACTATGCAATTGCCCTGTTGGACAGTATGGCAGGCATTCTGACAAGCGAACTTAAAAAAATAAACCTACTCGATTCAACAAACCTGATTTTTGTAAGCGACCACGGGATGACCAGCGTTGATAAATCAAAGTATATCGATGTCGAGGCAATCCTTGGTGATGAAAAGGTGGAACTTTGGAACTGGGGCACCTACTGCCTTGTCCAGCCGCAAAAAGACCGTATTGAAGAGGTTTACAGCAGACTTAAAGCGAACGAAAATCACTACAAAGTTTATAAAAAACGAGATGTACCTGATTTTTACCACTTTACAAACAACCCATTGTTCTCCGATATTATCCTCATAACAGATTTGGGATGGGAAGCCGGAAATACAAAAGGAAAAAAAAGTTTTGAACGCTGGGATGCAAAGGGCAACCACGGCTATGAAAAGGATGTGATGGATATGCACGGCTATTTTGTCGCCATGGGTCCATCGTTTAAACAAAATTTCAGAACAGGCACCCTCTGGAATATCGATATATACCCCCTCCTCTGTGAAATCTACAACATCCCGGTCAGAAACGGGATCGATGGCAAAGCAGAGAGAATCCGGTTTGTGCTGAGGAAGTACTAAGAGAACTTCGGAACCTCAGAGCTTCGGAACTTCGGAACCTCAGAATTACCGAGGTTCCGGAGTACCGGAGTTCTGAAACTCTTATTTGACGAGAAGCATCTTCCTGGTTTGTGCCTGATTTCCATAAGTCAAACGATAAAAATAGACTCCTGAAACAAAATCTGTGCCGTCAAATTCCACCTGATGTGCCCCCGCAGATTTGTATCCCCGATAAAGAGTTTTCAATTCTCTCCCCATAATATCGAATATGGAAAGTTGGATATCTGCTGATTCCGGCAGGGAAAATGATATTATGGTCGAAGGATTAAAAGGATTCGGATAATTTTGATTTAACATGAATGATTCAGGGAGAACAGGTTCGGGGTTTTCGACGGAAACGAGTACACTGTCGAATGAGATTATTCTGATGGCATCAGCGTTAACCACTTTACCGGCGGTATCCACTTTATTTGAAAGGGTGACTCCTTCGGTTGGATCACCTGAGAAGGTAAAGGAACCGATTCTGTTCCACTGACTTCCATTGATCGACTGGTTGATTCTTACCGTATCTGTACCGTTTTTGTGTTTCACAATGTAAGGTGCGTTTGAAGCACGATTGGAAGCTGACACCCACCATGCATATACATCATATTTGGCTTCGTTGGCGATTTTCATTTTCCATTTCAGGCTCGTCTCACCATTTCCTGCGTTTGCATTCAGAGAGGGGGTTGTTCCCCAGTAGCCGCCTACATTTGAGACGGTCCAGGTACCTGTCTTCACGATATTTGAATCGACATTGTCAATTTTGCTGATATAAAAAAGAGGTGGCAGCAGATTGATTGAGTCAGGATTCACGATTGCCAGCATTGTCGGGATTGGTCTTTGGTAAGTAGCTCCGACAGGCAGATTAACGAGTTGATTACCGACAGACATTTGCGAGGATCCGCCTCCGTCGAGGTTCATTGCTTCCACACAACCGAGAGAGATCATAAGGTCGGCAGCCTCAGGGAGAGAGAGTCCCTCGCTGTCCGTCTGTCTTCCGTCTATCACCATCATTATCACATGTCTGTTGGTTGTGTAACCGACAACGGTTCTCGGATCACGGTTTGTGCTTCCGACACCTGATCCGAAGAAGACTTCTTCTGTGTAGGTAATGTGTTTTTGTCCGTTTTTAACCAGAGTGGGCCCACCTCCAATTCCTGCGAGAATCTCATAATATTGGTTTCCAAGAGCCATAACTGGTTGCGGAGCCGGTGTTGATTCGGTATTTGGAGTTGGAGCGGCATAAGTGTAGATATCGATGGGTCTGTTACCAAAGTGATAGATCCAGTTAACGGAAAATTCTCTTGTGTCGGTGAAACTGAAAAGGGAACGGGTTGTATAGTAGGTACCTGCGGGTCGGGTAAGCTGAGCGATGTTTTTTGCTTTTACAACACCGGGTTCGATAAGAGCCGAGTATGAAGCACCGGTGGTTACATCAAAATATCCACCATTGATTCCTGCTATTGCCCCCATTCTGGGGACAAAGGAGGTGATTCCCTCCCTCCCTGTCGGGTTGAAATAGGGTTTAATTGCGACATTAGTCCTGTTCATATCCACATCAAAATACCACAGTTTCAGTTTCGGGTTTGTGGTTCTTTCACCGAGTATCAGTTTTACTCCTGCCGGAAGAGTATAGTTGGAAGTCACATCTGTAAACGAAATCGGCTGGGTGTAAACATGAAGACTGATCAGACAAAAAAGTAAAAAATATCGCTTAAACATTCCGGGCTCTCTAATTAGTTTGGTAACTAAACTATAAATTAATTAATTTTCAGATATGAAATATATTATTTGCTCACGGATTAGTACAATTATGAAACAGAGAAAAAGATGAAGCCCAGTCAGATTAAAATAAAAGACGGTAAGATACAATTTACATGGCAGGATAACAGGGAAATTAGTTTCCCCTTAAAGCAGTTCAGGGAAGAATGTCCCTGTGCAAATTGCAAAGGTGAGACTATCCTCTACACTACATTCAAGCCACAGAGAATAACGATCGAGACTCCCGAAATGTACAAGGTGGCAGCAATTGCCCCCGTTGGCGACTACGCCATTCAAATCAGGTGGAAAGACGGACACGATACCGGAATTTATTCATGGGCATATATCGACGAGTTAATCAGTCGTTCTTCCCTTGACAGCAGCGCAGAATAAACCCTTTTCGGAAGAGAACAGTTGATGGTCACCGCAAACGAAATAAAAATTTTTTCATCACTCAAGGTGAAAAAATACCGTGAAGAATTTAACCTGTTCATCGTGGAGGGTTACAAGCAGGTTAGTGAAGGTCTTGCTTCAGGGGTTAAATGTGAGATAGTGATTTATGAACACGACGTATTTCATGAGATTTCGGATATTATCTCTCAGGCTATGAAACTTGGTGTGAGACATGAGGCGGTAAAAAGAGCCGAGATTAACAAGATGTCTGATACAATAAACAGTCAGGGGATAGTTGCGGTTTTCCGGGTGCCGGTACCTCAAAAAACGGATAAAACGGCATCGGTAATTGTCTATCTTGACAGGATAGCGGACCCCGGGAATATGGGTACAATATTAAGAACTGCCGACTGGTTTGGATACAGGGAAATCCTTCTCTCTCCGGGATGTGTGGATATTTACAACCCGAAGGTTGTCCGGTCTTCCATGGGGTCAATTTTTAGAGGTTCGTTTCATCCCGAGAGCGACGAAAGGATGCTAATGACATTAAAGGAAGCAGGATACAAAATCGTAACCTCGCAGTTGAACGGGAAGGATATAAGGGAATTTATTCCGTCACCAAAAACTGTAATTGTGCTCTCAAATGAGAGTCATGGAGTGCTTCCCGGTCTTGCATCGATAGCCGATGGCTCAATAAAAATTCCCGGAGTGCCGGGAGCGGAATCCCTTAATGTTGCAGTTGCAGCAGGGATTATTTTGAACAAATTTTTTGAAACAGGAAACAACACACGATGAGTGAACTTATAAAAATCGCCTTGTTCCAGTACTCGCCCGAGTGGGAAAACAAGGAAGCAAACATGGAAAAAATCAGAAAACAGCTCGAAAGTCTGACAGAGCCTGTTGATCTGATAGTATTTCCTGAGATGAGCCTTACCGGTTTCAGCATGGAAACTGCAAAACTCGCAGAATATGTCGATGGACAAACCTTCAATTTCTTCGCTTCGATAGCAAAGGAATTTGAGACCAATGTGGTTGCCGGAATTGTGGAAAAAGGGAAAAAGAAATATTTCAACACGCTGATGTTTATTAACCGTGAGGGAGTGCTTGAGGACAAATACCGGAAAATCCATCCTTTTACATTCGGTGAGGAGTCGAAACATTATGCAGGCGGTTTTGCCTACATCAATCACTATGCAGAGGATTTTCATATCGGTTTTTCAATCTGCTACGACCTCCGTTTCCCTGAACTTTTTCGGTTTATGGCACTCGACAAAGTCGAAATTCTCGTGAATATTGCCAACTGGCCCGAGGCGAGAATAGACCATTACAAAACTCTCTGTAAAGCGAGAGCCATAGAAAATCAATGTTACTTTGTGGCTGTTAACAGAACCGGATCGGATCCAAAACTGAACTACACCGGCAACAGTTCTGTTTTTGGCCCGATGGGTGAGGAATTGATAATGATGGGGAGTGAAGAGGGAATCGGGATAACAGAGATTGATCTTGAGCATCTTCAAGGGGTTAGGGAGAAATTTCCTTTTCTTGACGATATCAAATTAATTTCCATCGAGGAAGATGAAGATGAAGATCAGTAGAATATTTTTGGTGCTCTCAACTTTTGCACTGATCGCTTTGACGGTTGTTTTCAGCATTAAAGGAAATGGAAAGTCCGAAAAACCTAAATATATGCTCGTTATCCATGGTGGAGCAGGTTTTGTGCCGGAGGATATTCCCGTGGAACTTCGAAATAAATACATCGCGAGTCTCGAGAAAGCATTGGAAACAGGAGAAAAAATACTAAAGGCCGGCGGTAAAAGTCTGGATGCAGTAGAAGCTGTAGTAAAAGTACTCGAGGATGATTCACTTTTCAATGCGGGGAAGGGAGCTGTGCTGAACAGTGACGGGATCGCCCAGCTTGATGCTGCTATCATGGATGGTAAAACAATGATGGCCGGTGCAGTTGCCGCCGTGGAACACATAAAAAATCCAATAACTGCGGCAAGAATTGTAATGGAGAAAACCGGTCATGTTATGATGACGGGAGTCGGAGCTGAGAAAATTGCCGAGCTGAACGGACTGGTTCCGGTGGGTGCAGATTATTTTTACACTGACCACAATCAGAAGATATGGAAAGATGCAAGATCAAAAGGGACTGTCGGCGCAGTAGCTCTTGATATGGAGGGAAATCTTGCAGCCGCCACATCCACAGGCGGGTTGAACAATAAACTTCCCGGCAGAATTGGTGATGCCCCCGTTATTGGTGCGGGCACTTATGCGAACAACAACACTTTAGCAATCTCGGCTACGGGAAAAGGTGAAAAATTCATCAGATATAATGTTGCTTTCAGGATTTCAGCCCTCATGGAATACAAGAATATGAGTCTTGAGGAAGCCTGCAACGAAGTGATTAACAAGACACTCGAACCAAAGGATGGCGGGGTAATTGCGGTTGACAAATCGGGTAATTTTGTGATGGCGTTTAACACCGCATCGATGTTTCGCGGTGTGGCCGGTGATGGAATAAACAAAGAGGTGAAGATATGGAAAACAAAGTAACAATACCCTTTCCACAACCGGGAGATTATCCCGACTATTACGAGAACTATCTCTCACATGTCGACAGGGAAAAAGACATCCTTGAAACTCTCAAAGAACAACTGACAACTGTCATAGCCTCCCTTTCTTCACTAAGCGAGGGGGAACAGGATCACAGATACGCAGAGGGAAAGTGGTCGGTAAAAGAGGTAATCGGTCATTGCATTGATACCGAAAGGATATTCAGCTACCGGGCACTCTGTTTTGCCAGAGGCGAAACTCAGCCGTTGCCGGGGTATAATGAAAATGAATATACACCTGCGGGAAGGTTTGGAGAGAGATCACTGCAGTCACTCTTAAAAGAATTTGTTGCACTCAGGGAATCTAATATCGCTCTGTTTTCGTCATTTTCGGCAGAGGATGTTGTAAAGGGTGGTGTGGCAAGCGGTCATAAAAATAAAGTCAATTCGATCATATATGTTTTGGCAGGTCATCTTCAGCATCATTTAATGATACTGAAGGAGAGATATGGCATCAATGGAGTGAAATAACTTCTGATATTTTTTCAAGGATAATTTTTGTCGCTCCGGTATTTCCCATCACAAAGTTGCGGGATTTTTCTCCGGTTTTTATTCTGAGTTCTTCATCTGCGATAAAATTTCGCATCTTTCGGTACATCTCTTTTTTGGTTCGCACAATTGTACCGCCACCCGATTGTGCGAGTTCCCCGGCCTCTTGTGAGTTTCCGATTTTGGGTCCGTAAATCACAGGGATGCCGTAAACAGCGGCTTCAAGAGTATTGTGAACATTCGATTTAAAACTGCCTCCCACAAATGCTATATCGGCGTAGAAGTAGAGAGTCATCAGGATTCCGATTGAATCGACGATGATTACTCTTTCATTGTTATAGGTGTTCAGAAAAGAGAACCGGATGGTTTGTTCATTCCCCGCAAATTCATTTTCCAGTTTTTCGAGGTGGAGGAGGGTTGGTTCGTGGGGGACCAGAATTACAACAGTTTCCTCATGATATTTCAACAGTTTTTTAACAGCCGGGAGGAGCACTTCTTCATCTTCTTCCCAGATACTTCCTGCCACAATCACTTTTTTCCCCTTCAGGATATCTTCTCTGATCAGTTTCCTCTCCCGGGCAATAATTGCTCTTTCATGAACTCTGTCAAACCGTGTATCGCCGATTTTCAGAACCTTTTTAGGGTCAAGATTGAAGGCGAGAAAGTTTTTGAGATCCAGATCGGAGATGGTGAGAATATAATCGAATTTACTGTAGAGCAAAGTATGGAACGGTTTCAGGAAGGGATTCAGCCTTTTTGAGTCACTTCTCATTGTTGCATCCACGAGGAAAGCGGGCACATTGTTGTTATCAAGGGCAAAGATAAAATTGGGCCAGATGTCATAACGCATAAAAATTGCAAGTGATGGATTGATGATCTTTACAAATTTATCGGCATTTGAAGGAGAATCCAGAGGGAGATATGTAACGGCATCTGCGTAGGGATATTTCATCGAATTATCGTAACCCGACGGCGAGAAAAAAGTAACAAAAATGTTTACATTGCCCTGTTTTTTAAGCTTCTCGATAATCGGCTTGGCTTGTTCAAATTCACCAAGAGAAGAGGAGTGAAACCAGATCGTGATCCTGGTTTTGTCAAATTTTTCAACTTTTGACGCGGCCTTTTTGAGGACATCCTGTCGCCCTTCAAGCCCTTTTCTTATTTTTTGATTAAATACACCTGCAATTCGCATTGCGAGAGAGAAGAAGGGAATAAAAAGAAGGTTGTAAAAAAATATCAGCAAGCGTCAGTCCTCGAAAACAAGCCTTGAGAGACTTTCATAAACATCTGCCGGTTGAATATCAACGAGGCATTTGAAGTGCTTCTGCGGGCAACTGCTCAATCCTATATGTGAACAGGGTCTGCATGGTAACGACTCGTTTTCGATAACAATGCTTTTGTTTTTGTAAGGAGTGAATCCAAACTCTTTTACGGTTGAACCAAAAATCACCAGAACGGGGGTTTTCACTGCACAAGCGAGGTGCATCAATCCGGAATCGCAGGTGACAGCAGCTTTACATTCCGAGAGAATCGAGGCTATCCTGTAGAGTTCATTTTCAGAGCAGAGATTAATAACACCGGGTTCGGCTTCCTGAATTGCGGAGCAAATTTTCAGGTCGTCGGTGCCACCGATAAGGACGGGAGTTGCCCCGCCATCGATTATCATTTTGCAAAGTCTGGTGAAGTGGTACTCGGGCCATCTTTTGGTAAAATGTTTGGAACCGGGGGCAATGGCGACATAGTCCCTTCCCTTTGGAAGAGAGGTCTCAACCCGTGTAAAGTGGAGGTCGAGCCCTTCGTCATCCAGTGCGAAATCAGGGATATAGCCACTTTGTTTTATTGAGAGAGCATACCGGTCGGGAATCTGCGGATAATCGTCGAGCATGTTGAGCTTGAAGTTGACGAGGAGGAATTTTTTGATGTTCGACTTCTTAAATTTGATCTTTTTGTCGATACCTGAAGTAAGTTTTATCGTCTTGATACTGTGCTGCAGATCGATAACAAGATCATACGAGATGCCACCCGAAAGTGTATCGAGAGATTCACCTTCACGATAAGTGATGAGATTTCGCAGAAACGGATTGAATTGCAGAACATCACGGTATTCTTCCTTGACCAGGAAATCGATACCTGCATCGGGGAGGTGATTTTTCAGGGATCTGACTATTGGTGTGGTCAGCAGGACATCTCCGAGAGAACTTAGTCTGATGATTACGATATTCTTCATTCTTTTATCGATGCGGTACTAAATTTTTAGATTTTAAATAGAATTTAATTCTTTTAAAGGGATTATACGCTTTGAAAGACAAATAAAATTTCCCGATGGCAAGCCATGCTTCTTGTGAAGGTGTCTCAGGTATTTTTATCATATTCACCGGTTCATTGCTAACAACCACATCCAGTTTTCTCGTTTTTTTTGTGTTTGTGCCTGCACCGTCAGCACCGAGATGATGAACAAGTGATTTTCCCGGGTAGAGTGTGAGCATCCCGTTCAGGAAGATGGAAGCATCCCACCTGACAGCCCAGGAATCATTCTCGCCTGCGATTACCCTTTGAAGGATTCTCTCCTTGAAGGCTGCGTCGTTGAAATTGAATGTGTCCATCTCTTTTCTATTGAGAATTTCGGTATAGAGAAACTTTGCATCAGTATTCAGCAGTTTCCACGCTCTTTCCCATGTTGCCCATCCGAGGCAGTCGGCTCCCCTAAGAAAAAATGTATCGGGAAGTGTCGCCTTGACGGGATAGAGATAACCATGAATTGAGGCCACCTTATTGGAATTCCGATATGTGTTTAATCCGTCGTTCATGAATTTCAAAAACCAGGGGGAGAGTTGAAGGTCATCTTCAAGCACTATCACTTCACCAAACTTTTCGATCATTTCGGAGACTCCGCTGATGATCGATTTTCCGAGACCCCGGTTTTCCTCTGCTTCAAAAATGGTTACACTTTTGAATCCCTGGATGGATTTCAGATATTCCCGTACTTCCAAAACAACGGGTTTGTCCTTATCACTCTTCCATCCATCTGAATAGATAAAGAGATCAGTTTCCTTTGCTTCGTTGTTTGCAGCGAGCGAATTGACGGTTGCTTCAAGGAGATTGCGTCTGTTATAGGCAAAGAGTGCAACGGGTGCGAAACTCATAGTGAAAAATCAATAATTAATGAAGTGTAATGGGGTTTGCCGTCAATATTTTTTCTGTGATTCAGGAGACATCTTTTAATGTGTCCTTTCTCTGTGCCATTGCTGTAAAACGAGTGAAAAACTCCCTTTTCATCCCAGTATTCCACCAGATGATGTCTGTATCCAAATCTCTCAAATAAATCAGTCAGCGATTTGTAGTTAAAAAGGTGCTTGTGGTCGTCAGCAGCGGGACCTGTTCCCCCCGGTCTTACATGTTCTATATAAGCTCGGTCTGAATGGAACCCGTCTGGTACAGCTACCCGGATATTCACACCCGGGTTTGAGTATTTTTTGATATTTATTGCCATTGCTTCGATGGAATCTGTATCAAGATGCTCAAGTACATGCTCGGCAAGGACAAAATCGATTTTTCTTCTTCTGAAATAGCGCATGAAGTCACTCTCTTTTGTAAGGTCGAGCGTCTTGATGTCAGTAGGAAACCATCCCCAATAGAGGGTGTCGCCACTTCCGATTACTATTTTTATTTTTGATACCAGCCTTGAATAGAAAAACCATGCCACAAGGGAGAGGGGTTTCAACACCGGTCCCGAGGCAGCGTAAAGTTTTTTTCTGATTTCCGAAGGCATATGTTAAATATCCAGGCAGTTACCCTGTTTGTAAAAGACAGTAGTTGCTTTATGATGTATGAAACCTGAAGCGATGCCGTAGAAATCGATTTTTTTAAATCCTTTTTCGAGCAGGTAGTTTATTCCTGGGAGATACTCTTCTCTTTCGGAATCGTCGAGTATAATCACACCCTTTTCTTTAAGGCGTTCGGGAGCTACAAAAAGACACTCGTTTCTGTGGTTTGCGTCCACGGTGATGATATCAAATTTATAGTCGTACTTAAGAAGTTCGCCGGGATAGATGGCGGAATCATCTTTTGACAGGATCACTTTTACATTCTTCGGGAGGTTGAGATTCATTTTATTGAACCATGCCTCATCATGTTCGATTGCGGTAACTGTATTCACCACTTTTGAAAACCAAAGGGAGGAATTCCCCGATCCGAATTCAAAAACATCGAAGTCTTTTTTCATCCGTGTTTTCATGAATTCGTAGAAACTGAGCGTTACCCAGGGGATTGCTTCGCCGTTGACATCAACGGGCATTTTCGAGATAAGCGATCTGATCCAGCCCGTATCGTAAAGGTATCCCATTGCTCTGAATGAGAGAAGAGCCTTGAGGACCGTTGGTTCAGTAAAAAGTTTAAGGACAGTGCTTATTTGTTTTGAAACAGGGAGTGCCATTTTTCTTTAGCCAATTTAAATAAATTTATCATTAATAGTGCTTTAATCATCATTCCTGCCTGATGAGCCGATGGCCTGTGGAATGCAAGCCCGAATGTAGCGGCGGTATAGGATATCAGTGTTGCCAGTGCAGAACCCGTGATACCCCATATCGGAATAAAAATCAGATTAAGGACAACATTGAGGATGAGACCTATCAGGGTTCTCATGAAGGAAACTTTGGTAAGATTTTCTGTTACCAGATACTGTGAACTTGCAACTCCGAGAAATGTACCAACACCTGCCCAGATATAGATTGTAAGTACAGGTGCTGCCGGCAGGAATTTTACTCCGAAAAGTATCGTAATTATCTCTTCAGAAAAAAATGTAACCGGGATTGCAATTGCAATTGAAATGAACGCAAGCAGGTCATAAAGCTTTTGCATTCGGGAGCGGTAGACTTCTTCACTCATTTGCTTTGCATTCACAATCGCAGGATAGAGGGAGCTCGAAATCGCCATCGGGATAAAGTACCATGCTTCGCAGAGTCTGACGGCAGCAGCAAAGTAACCGTTTTGCTCGCTGCTGAGCATGTTTTTAATAAAAATCTGTCCTACACGAATGTAGATTGAAACCGCGAGTCCGGCAAGAATAAGGGGCCATGCATCGCGAAAAAGTCGGGCAGCCACTTCCTTTTTGAAGCGCCACTTCAGGATGTTTTCCTTCTGCCAGGTAAAGACGATGACAAATCCGATTGCGATCAGAATCGGTTCGAACGCCTGAACCACGGCGAACATCGCAAGGCTTCCTGAGAGGAGAATCAGCAAAAGTCGCAGCAGGGAAGCAATCATCGCCGAGGAAGACTGGACGGAAGCCGAGAATTTTGCCTGAACTTTTCCCTGGAAATAAAACTCGATCACATGAAAAGCCTGAAAAATTGTACCTGCAGAAACAAGATAGATGAGCAAAGCGGTTTTAGAGTCTTCTCCGTTGAGATTAACCGCAAGAACAGTAATAAGTATCACTGCGGTTGAGCCGATTATACGGAGAAAAAAGGAGGAGCCAAGTATTGTGTTTCGTTCTTCGGGGAACTTGACGAGCTCCCTTACGAGAATGTTTTCAAGTCCAAAATTTGCGATACTTGCGAAAAGGAGGGCGAAACTGACGGCGTATGCGAGGACACCAAATTGTTCGGGACCGAGATATCTTACGAGAAATATCCCGATAAAAAAACTCAGGAGGAGCTTAATCACCCTTTCGGCGAACATCCAGGAAGTATTTGCGAAATACTTCCTGAACGATTCTGATCCGAAATTAATTTTGGTGTTAGCTTGCAACCTCTTCCTTTTTCTTTGATTTCAGCCAGCCCAGAATCAAAGTGATTATCAAGCCAAATGTAACAAAGGAGCTCAGACCGAGGGCAAGATATTTTGCCATGAAGAAGCTTGCCGGTGCATATTCAAACTTTATGTGTTTTGTCCCTTTTGGTACAACGATACCCATAAAATTGTGGTTGGTGTTGATTACCTCCACCTCTTTGTCATCTGCGTATGCTTTCCATCCCTTACTGTGCCAGGTGGTGCTGAATACGAGGAAGTTGTTGCCTGAAGTGGTAACATCAGCTTCGAGAATCTCGTCTGTATATTTTGTGATCTTTGCAGTTACAGTCGAATCCTTGGGATCAACTTTCACATCCCTGTCTTCAACAAACGCCACATCTGCGGGGTCAAACTTGTTATCACGCACCATTTCGAGGAACTCAACCGGTTTTTTCTTCTCGACTCTGTTTACAAAATAGACTCTCGGAAGAGCTTTGTTGTTTTTGACGAGATAGGTCTTTTTCTCGGATTGAGTATCGGCATCGATAACCTGGCAGCCTTCGAAAGGAATTCCGGGTTGATCAAGAACGATGTATCTTGTGCCTGTCATGTTGAGGAAAGTCTCATTTGCAGGAGATTTTACAATATCGAGGAAATCCTGATATCTTCTCGGTTTAATAGCCGAATAGCCATAAACATCTTCGAGCAGGAAGTAAGCGTTGAAGTTGCCGTTACTTTGAATGGAGCCCTTGGATCCGTCCTGTTTCAGATTGAGGATACGGAAGGGATTTGTCGGGGCATCTTTCTGTGCTTTGATGGCTTTTACATAGAAAGGTTCTGCAAATTCGATACTCTTTGACGGGGAATCGGTGTACTCGGCACCCCTTGAAGAGACTCTCCACAGGTCAGCGACGCACAAAATCACCACGACAGAGGTGAAAAGAAGTGCGGTCACCTTGTTTTTCAGGAAAAACCATGCGAGCCAGAATGCCACAGCGAGAATTAGGAAATTGATTATTGCATCGTTTGCAAACATTTCACCGGCGAGATTTCCCACTGTTGCGATTGCATCCTTTGGATACTGGGCAGCCTTTTCCGACATGGCAAAACGGGTCGAAACCCATGAGACCAGACCTGATTTGCCAAGCAGCGAGAAAATAAAAAGGACAGTAGAAACACCGGCCATTCCCATGACCACTTTTTCGTACTTGATGTTTTTATCTTTCTTCAACTCAACTATCTTCATCAAACCCAGACCTGCGAGAATCGGCATTATCATCTGAGGGATAATCAGGCTCATCGAGGGAACCCTGAACTTGTCGAAGTAAGGGAGATAATAGAAGAAAAGATCGTAGAGAATCGGAAGATTCCGTCCGAATGACAACAGAAGTCCGACAAAAGCGAGTATTGCCAGAAACATTACCAGCGGTTCCCGCCATCTGGTTAGGACGGCAAACAGAGCGAGGAAGAAGACGAGAACGCCCATATACATCGCCACATCTACGAATGGCATCTGTCCAAAATAGGTGTTCACTTTGTATTTCTGTCCCTGAATCGTCTGTTCGGAGTTTCCGAATCCATACCATGAAGGAATGATAAAGGTCATCACTTCACCCGGTGAAAAAGACCAGTCGGTGTGGTATTTGTAATATTCAGAAGATCCGCTTTTATCCTCTTCGCCACCTGCCTGTGCAGACTTGTCGAGGATACTTGTGGTTCCGCGGGTTGAGTGCGGTGTATATTCATAAATCTGGGTAAGGTTGTCAGCCTGAATTCCAATCGCAATAAGAGATGCGGCTATAAAAAGTCCCGCAGATTTTATCGTGTTATTCCGCAGTTCCGTCTCTTTTTTAACAACCGACCAGATCAGGTAGAAAAGGAAAAACAAACCGACTGAAAAGAGGATGTAAAAGATAATCTGTACATGGAAACCCTGTACGATGAGCTGCAGGGCGATAGTCAGGATAAAAAAGTCCAAAAGCCTTATTTTCTGCTGATTTCGCAATAAAATCAGGAAAATTATCGGGAAAAATGCCAGTGAAGTAAGTTTGGTTACATGTCCGATGTAGAGGAAAACCACAAGCCCTGTCGACAGGGCAGTCGCAAGGGAAGTGAAAAGACTCACCATCGTATTTTTAGTGAGCATCCTCATCAGGAAATAAGTTGTTATCCCGAGAACTATAAGGTAGAAAGCCCAGCGGACGAAGTCATTTCCAAAAATTGCAGTAAATGATTCACGAACCGAGGTGAGGGCAACATATATCAGGTTAAACCATGTGTATCCCACTGACAAAGCATAGGCAGGCATACCCGTGAATATATATGGATTCCAAAGAGTAAAACCTTCCCTGTCTTTCTGCAGATAGGAAGTTGCACTCTCGGAGGCGATGATATCACCCGACTGAAATATCTTTCCCTGAAAAAAGAGAGGGGAAAGGAAGATCAGGAATATCACGACCACAAGTCCGATAACAGCCGCATTCAAGTATTTGGCGGGTACCTGTGAATCGAGATCGAAGCCTGTGATTTCTTTTTCTTTTTTTCGTAATTCTTTTACGGATTGTGTCTTTTTTGCCATTAAAACTCCGGTTGGGAAACTTTATTTCTTTTTAGTCGCAATGTAATTTATACCCGAGCCCTTTTCGTTATCCGATGAATAATCGGCATACATCATGAAAAGAACGGGCAGGAGGGTAAAAAGATAGTAGAACGGCAGAAGTATAAAAAATACTTTTGATGCATTCAGCATGATCATGGGATATTTGATACCGAGTCGCCAGGCTTTGTCGCCCCAGAAACCATAGGTGTATTTTGACTGATACAGTTCGAATCCCAGTGGTGACATTTTTTCAGTCAGTTCTTCCTTTGAATAGCCGTCTCTGGCGTGTTCTCCGATAAAACTTTCGTCATCGTCTTCGTGGACATCACTTCCGCCGTAGATGGAGGGGGAATTGATGAGAACGAAACCACCCGGCTTAAGGGCATTGTAGAAGTTTTTGAACACTGTGACATCATCGGCGATATGTTCCATTACATCCACGCAGACAATCAGGTCGAATTTTTCCTTATGCTCTATTTTGGTGAGGTCTTCAACTCCGAAAGAAACATTTTTCACTTCGGCACTCCTGAAGAATTGCCGGCAGTCTTCCATCCACTCTTCTTTCACATCAACAGAGTATATGTTGCAGGGGGTCATGTTTTTCGACATAAACCAGGTGTACTGGCCGAAGCCGCTTCCGGCATCGTAGATGTTTAATTGTTTGCTTCCTGCGGCGTCACGAAGCTTTTTAAGTTCTCTTCTTACATACCAGGAACGGAGGAACATAAGGTCGAGAGTCTTGTAGAACAAGACTCTCGTGAAAGGGATTTTTTTGATTACGGCTGCGAATACATTTTTAACAGGATCGTAGTGCATGATTCTTAACCGCGAACATTTGAATCTTTGACCGAATATTCCTTCTCTGTCTGGAAGTTGTGTACCATCATTTCACCCAGAAGCCCGGTTGTGAAGAACTGCACACCAACGATCATGAGAAGCATACCGAGCTGCAGCAACGGTCTGTTGCTCAATGACTGATTTTCGAACAGCCATTCATATGAAAGGTAGCCGTTTATCACAAAACCGAACATAAAAGCGAGTGCTCCGAAGAATCCAAAAAGATGCATCGGGCGTTTAATGTACCGTGTGATAAAAGTGACCGTGATCAGATCCACAAATCCTTTGAAGAATCTTGAAGCGCCGAATTTGGTGACGCCGAATTTTCTCGGACTGTGTTTTACGGGGAGTTCGGTTACGGTGAAGCCTTTCCATTTTGCAAGGATTGGAATGTAACGGTGCATCTCGCCGTAAATATTGAGGTTATCGACTACAGTTTTTTTGTAGGCTTTAAGACCGCAGTTGAAGTCATGGATTTTTATTCCACTCATTTTTGCAGTCACAAAGTTGAAGAGCCGTGAAGTGTACTTCTTGATAAACGGATCGTGTCTCTTCTTTTTCCATCCGGAGACCATGTCGTGGCCCTCTTCAAGTTTTTTGAGGAGGTTCGGAATCTCGTGCGGATCATCCTGAAGGTCGGCATCCATTGTGATGACAACATCGCCTTTGGCAGCTCTAAAGCCAACATTGAGAGCGGCGGATTTGCCAAAATTCTGCTGGAAGCTGATATACTTGAATCTCTGATCAGTCCTGCAGATATCTTTGATGATTCTGAGTGACTTGTCAGTCGAACCGTCATCAACAAAAATCACTTCGCCCGGAATAGGCAGATCTCTGAACACAGCTTTCAACTCGTTTGCCAGATGTATGAGTGACTCGTCCTCGTTATAAAGGGGGATGACCACAGAAATTTTGGTAAATGTGGTTCTCATTCTCGATTTCTGAGGTGGTTGAATCTGTTGTTGCTGCCCGGTTCTGTAGGGTTCCCTGGGATTTCTGCGGTTCATGGTTCTGTCGCGATCCCTGTTATCCTGTCTGACGACTGGTTCTCTTTCCCTCGGTTCCTGACGGACGGGTTGCTCTTTTTCCTTGTTGTCCTGTCTGACAGCCGGTTCGCGTTCAACTCTTTCTGCTCTAACCACGGGCTCCCGTTCGACTCTTTCCTGTTTCTGGACGGGTTGTTCCTTATCTTTGTTGTCCTGACGAACCACAGGTTCTCTGTCCCTGTTGTCTCTTCTCTCGGGCTGTCTGCGTTCGCGGTTATTAACCGGCTCTTTTTTCTCGGGAGTTTCCTTTACAGTAACGGAGGTTTCGATTTCAATCGGAGTTTTTACCAGTCCTTTGTCAACCTTCAGTTTCACAATGGTTGGATCAGGTACCACTTCTTTCTTTTCGAGTGGCTGCCGTGGCTGGTTGCGCTGAGGATTTCTCAGATTGTCGCGGTTATTTCCGATGCGATTCCTGTTATCCTGTCTCCGGTCGTTCCTCTGAACGGGTGCAGCTTTTGGTTCCTCATCAGAATTTTCCACTTCAGATGCAACGGGTGCAACGGGTGCCACTGACTCTTTGTTTTCGAGAGCCTTCTCAACTTTATCGAGCTCCTCCTGGAAGGGGAATTCATTTCCCAATGGAGATGGAGCTTCCTGAGCAGCCGGTGTTTCAACATAAGCCGTGCCACGCATTACAGCGTGTTTTTCAACTTCCGGTTTTGGAACAATTACAGGTTCATTTTCAATCGCTGTTACAGAAGCATCCTTTGAATCTGAATTCGAATCAATCTTTGGTTGTGCTTCGGGTTTTGGAGTTTCAGAAACCTCTGCGGGTGCTTCGTTATTCCCGACCACCTTTGTCTCGCGGATTTCCTCCTGCTTCGGTGTGGTTTTCACCGGTAGAGGATCGCTCTCGGTGCGGGGTTTTATTCTGTAAACATGACTGTTTTCTTCCTGCAGAATCACTTTTTCAGATGAAACAATTACCGGAATCTCTTTGGGAGCCGGAGTTTCTGATTTTCCTGATTCAATTACCTCTTTTTGACTTCTTTTGTTGAGCTCTGCTCCAATATTATCTTCGCCCTTAACTTCACTCTTAATATTTTCTTCCCCACTGACAGTTGAAACCTTTTCCTCTGTTTTCTGCTCTTTGGCAGCTTCAGGTTTCTGTTCGTTCAGCAATTCATTCTTTTGTTCTTCTTTTTCCTTTTCCACGAACTATCTGTGTCCTATGTTATTACTACAATATGTCTTGATGTAAAATAAAAATTATTCAACCTATCAATTTACGAAATAAAGAGTTAGTGATGAAAGGGAAAATAGGCGCTATGGGAAATGTAAAAAAAAAGCTGCCCTTTTGGTGAGGCAGCTTTTTGACTTAAAGGGATGTTTTTTCAACAGTTTAGTTGATATTTTGGATCGTAACTCCGATTCTTGTCCACTGGTTTCCATTATATCCACCGTAATAGATACGGTATTGGGTATCGGTTTTAATGAAGACCGGATAATCGATCGACGATTTCGCCCAGCCTGCTGAAGTTCTCAGGTTATCAAAAACGGGTTTAGTGTTTTTTGTCCAGTTGATTCCGTTTACTGATTTGGCCATGCCAAAATAGGTGTTGTTACCCTGTTTTGCAGAGTAAACCATTTTTAGTGTATCACCTTCGACAATAACAGAACCCGTAGAGTTCATTGAACCTTCCCAGGCTAATGTTGGGGAAAGTACCGGATTTGAAGGGCTTTTCACGAAATCCACACCATTTTCAGAAGTGGCGACACCAATTTTATACTGTGGATAGCTTCTGCCTGTAAAGTAAAGGAGGAACTGATTCCCCTTTTTTACCACAGATGAAGGGATGATCTGGAATTCCCATCCTGAACCGGCTCTTAGTATAGGCTCTTCCCGTTTTGTCCAGTTTGTGCCGTCAGTAGAGGTTGCAAGGCCAATATGCCAGGGTCCATTTTGGGAATTGAATCCTTGATAATAGAGATAATAGATTCCGTTGGACTTTATTATCGATCCCGCGGTAATGCATTGACCGTCCCAACTGTTGGGTTGACCGGGATAAATCAAAGGATAATTGAATGGTCGTGTCCAGCTCAGTCCGTCATTTGATTCGGCGTAGGAAATTGCACCTCTTGCTCCGTAAGTCAGCGAAGTATAGTACATTCTGTATTTACCGCCATCGTAAATGATGTTTGGATTGCGGATATCCACATCCCAGCCCGAATCCAGTGGTGTGAGAACGGGATTGTTAATGTAGTCTTTGAACGGCAGGGTACTTACCGGAGTGGTACCCCAGTTTACTGTTATCCTGATACTTCCAAGACTGCCTGAAACGGGGTTAAGAGTCAGATTTACCTGGGAAATGAAATTTGCCTGCACCAGCACCTGAGTTTCGCCCGTGTAAACAACGACATTGCTGTTGTTATAGGCGTCAACTTTTAAATTCCAGTTACCTTCGGGAACTCCCTCCACCATAAGTTCAGCAGTTGTATCGGTAAGCAGATTCATCTGTCCGTTAATTGGATCAAATCCGCTTCGTGTTAACTTCATAGTGATCAAAGCCACCCCTGCCGGGGCATTTTCTTTGGATACTTTGAAGAATAATTTGCCCTCTCCTGAACTTGACACAGGCAATTCGGGCTGTGTACTGCAGGAGGAAATGATTAAAGCCAATATCAAAATAAAGGGATATATTCGCCTCATTTCGCATGCCTTTCAATAATTTAGATTTCCAACTGAATAATACGAATAATTTACAGAAAAAAAAATTTGAAAAATTTATTCAACTTTCCGGAAAAAAGGGAATTTTCCCACTCTATCATATTGAGAGAAGGAAAATATGAATTTACACAAAAACGGGTCGTATCCCTCCGCAACATCTCCTGTTCCAACTACAAAAACGGTAACTAAATACCAAGGAATAACTATATGAACGAAAAAAGCACATACCCGATTGAAGACAGGCAGGAAGTCCCGATTGACCTCCCCGGTAATCTTCCGGCACTTGAAACCGGGTCAAATAATGTCTGTAATACTTTTGATGAAGATGAAGAGTTAATAATATTATCTGAAGAAAGCAAAACCCAGCTTAGCGGTGGCCAGTATGAGAGGTTTGCCTTTTACAGTATGCTGGAGGTGCTTTACAAACTTTATACCGGCAAAATTACGGACAGTAATCTAAAGGTTACAAAAATGTTGAAAATGGGAGTGGGGAGTAAATTTGCAGATCGTCCCAACTTTTTTTTCCTTCGGGGAATGAGAATGTACCATACAAAAGATGAGCAGATTTTGGTATCCTTCAACTTTAAAGGTTTCGATTATGAGTTTCTTTTCTCACTTGATATCGATGAGGCTCAAAATCCGGTATTGATCAGGCATATTGTTTACAAGACCTGTATGTCGCAAAACGGGGAGTACCCTGACTCCGTATCAGATTATATTTTCGATCTTGCAATGGAAAACTCGTCGATGAAAAACAGGCTGTTCCTCTTTGAGGGTAAAAAATCGCATGAACCCGAAGAGATTTTTTTCGAGCTTTTTAGCTCGTTGAAGCCTGAAGATATCAAGCCGAACGATCTCTTCCTCCCGGAGTCGAAAAGGGAAGAGATGGAAAGATTTATTTATGCGGTTAAAAACTTTGAGCGGGATCGTATTAATCTAAGATACCTGCTGAATGGACCTCCGGGGACAGGAAAGACCCAGTTGATGAAAATGGTTGCGTCGCAGTTGAGCGGGTATGCAACTGTGATACTGGCTCGAAACTGTGAGCAATACCTGAATAAACTGTTTAACTTTGGGAAGGTATTTGAACCTTGTCTGCTGATAATAGATGATATCGACCTGATAGTCGGCAACAGGCAGAGGGGAGATGCAAAGAACCTTGGGTTTTTCCTCCAGCAACTGGATGGATATTTGCCGGGCTCTCTGTTTATTATTGCGACCACAAACGACAAAAGCCTGGTGGACATGGCTGCGTCGAGACCGGGACGGTTTGACCTTATTATCGATGTCGGTGAGCTTGAGCCTGAAAATTACCTTGCTCTGGTAAAAAGAGAGACAGATGATGAAGAGATACTCCTGTTTTTTGATGATGAGATACTCGCTGAGATGCGGAAAAGGAAAGTTACAGGTGCGTTTATTGTGAGTCTGATAAAACAGTTTTTGAGCAGAAAAAAGATGGCGGGCACCATATCGGTTGACGAGATGAACACCATGTTTAAAATGCAACACCGCGGTTTTTACTCGACTAATGTTGACGGGGCGCCCGAGACATTCGGCTTTAATTTTTAGTTGTTAAACGAAGTGGAGGGGGTGTGCTTGCTCTCCGGCACTCCCTCCTTCTTTCTCTCCCATGTTCAACCAAGCGACTCCTCTGACAGTCACTCAAATATGAATTTATATTCTTCACATTAATGGTTATTTTGCACGGCTATTTTATAAAAATCACGGCTAAATGCGAAAAATACTTTTATTGATATCTCTTCTCCCTTTTCTCCTTGCGGCACAACCCCAAAAGGAGGTGAAGAAGACTCTCTACCCGAACGGCAAAATACAAACTGAAGGCGAGTACCTTAACGGAAAACTTGACGGTTATTTTCATGAGTTTTATCCAACTGGAGTACTTTGGAAGGAATGGGTATTTAGGGACGGAGTTGAGGAAGGGAAGTCGAACTGGTACTTCGAAAACGGCGTTCTGAACCGCACCTGGAACTATGTAAACGGAAAAAGGGAAGGCGAGGGGCTTTGGTATTACGAAACTGGTGAACTTTGGGCAAGGGAGAATTATCAGAACGATAAAGTGGAAGGCCTTGTTCTCACTTATTACAAGTCAGGTAAGCTTCAGGGAGAGTGGTATTACAGAGACGGGAAACTCGAAGGGGTTTCGACTGTATATTATGAGAGCGGTAAAAAGGAAGTGGTGCGACCCTTCGTAAACGGACTGCAGGAAGGGAAGACCATCGTCTATTTCGAGGGGGGGCAAATGTCTGCAATGGCAGATTACAAGTTTGGTAAAAAGCACGGGTATGCATACTACTATGATATTACGGGGAAACTCAGGGTTCGCGAGCTTTATGAGGCAGACCTTCTCGTTTCAAGAATCAGGTACGACAAAGACGGAAAATTTTCGGAAGAGGAACGGGTTGAAAGAAATTTCTATCCAAACGGGGTCATGCAGGACGAAGTCCCGCTTAAAAACGGATTCCGGGAAGGGAAATTCCGGTCATACTACCTTAGCGGGTTCCTGAGGGAGGAAAATACCTATTTGCGGGGAGAACTCACCGGATGGATATACAAGTATCACGAGAACGGGGTACTGCAGGAGGAGGCTGAACTCTTCAACGGGAAGATCACCGGGTCAGTCAAGAATTTTTACAAGTCGGGGGCACTTCTCTCTGATGCCGTTTACGCCAACGGTGAAAAAAACGGAATTATGCTCGTCTATGATGAAGACGGTTCTCTTAGGTACAGAGCTACATATATTGATGACAAACTTAATGGCGAATACAAGGGATTCCACAAAAACGGACTTACCCGCGTAATTGAAAACTATTTTGACGGAGTGCTTAGCGGCAGACAGCTTTCGTATCTTGAAGACGGGGTTCTCTGGCGGGAGGCATTTTACAAGGACGGGAAACTTGAGGGCTCCCTTAAGGAATTTTATCCTGAAGGGATGGTAAAGAAAGAGGAGTTTTATGAGGGCGGTATTCTCAAGACAGCCCGGGAATACGATTCAAAAGGCAATTTAACTTACATATTTGGATATTAAATGAAGAGATATTTTATTTTTTTATTGTTAATTTCACTTCCTGTTTTCGCACAGGATGGAGAGAAGATTTCGAGATATTCCGATGGTATTCCAAAAGAAATTGCGAATTATTCGAATGGCAAATTGGACGGGATTGCAAGAAAATACTACCCGACGGGGGTTCTTGCATCGGTGATGACCTGGAAAAACGGCACCCTCGAAGGACCGGCTTTCAACTATGATTCTTCAGGTATATTAAAGGAATCTTTCATTTATTCGAATAACAAACTGAATGGCAAATTCTCCACATTTTATGCAGACGGCAGAATCCGGGAAGAAGGCACATACACTGATGGTGTTTTTTCGGGAGGTTATCTCTCATTTCATCCCAATGGCAGGATAAAATCCGTTTCAAATTTTGTTTACGGTAAACTCGATGGCATTTCGTCCGAGTATTATGATACAGGAGTTCTGAAGGGTGAGTTGCTTTACACAAATGGTGTGCGGGAAGGGATTACAAAATGGTATTATGAGACAGGGGAATTGCAGGGTGAATACCCTTACAGTGGAAGCAAAATACACGGTCTGGTGAAGGAGTATTATCCTTCCGGTAAGAAGAAAGCAGAAAAAAACTACATTGGAAGCAAGGCTGAGGGGGTACATGTTACATGGTTTGAGAACGGGAATAAACTGAGTGAGATATCATTCAAAAACAGCCTGAAGGAAGGTCCCGCAAAAACATGGTATGAATCGGGAAAGCTTTGGACCGAACAGTCGTGGGTAAATAACCGTCTTCATGGAGAATCGAAAATATATCGTGAAAACGGTTCCCTGTGGTCGGTTGATTCGTATGAAAAAGGTATTTTGAAGAATACTAAAGAGTATGACGAAGCCGGAAAACTTGTTTCCGAAAAATCTTATTAGTTTGTTATATAAATCTTTACCCCTGAGAATGAAATTTTGAGAAGGAGAAAGAGTTGAACTCAAGCAAGTTTAATGTCGGTCTTTTACAGTTAAAAATTGGTGAGGACCTCGAAAATAATGTAAAAAATGCTGTTGAGGCTGTAAGGGAAGCAGCAACCAAAGGGGCAAATGTGATCTGTCTGCCTGAAATCTACAGATCGCAATACTTCTGCCAGAAGGAAGATATAGACCTTTATGATCTTGCGGAGACAATTCCGGGGATTTCAACCGAAGTATTTACAAAGCTTGCCAAAGAGACGGGCACTTATATTGTCGTTCCGGTATTCGAAAAGAGGTCTGCAGGGGTATACCACAACAGTCTGGTTTTTATCGACGATGATGGTGAAGTGCAAGGGATTTATCGTAAGATGCACATCCCCGATGATCCTGCTTATTATGAGAAATTTTACTTTACACCCGGGGATCTTGGATTTAAAGCTTTTAAAACAAAATACGGCAAGGTTGGCACTTTGATATGCTGGGATCAGTGGTTCCCCGAAGGAGCAAGGCTCACTTCGATGCTAGGGGCGTCAATCCTTTTTTATCCAACTGCAATTGGCTGGCACCCGTATGAAATAGAAGAGCACGGAAAGCAACAGCGAGATGCCTGGATGACAGTGCAGCGGGGACATGCCATTGCAAATGGAATTTATGTGGCTGCTGTGAACCGTGTTGGATTTGAACAGCCCGTTCCGGAACAGCCCGGGATACAATTCTGGGGGTCATCTTTCCTGGCTGATCCGCAGGGAGTCATAATTGCAGAAGCTCCTGTCGACAAGGAAGCGGTTTTGGTGGCTGAGATTGATCTTGAAAGGATCGAATACATCAGAAGAAACTGGCCCTTTTTCCGTGACAGAAGAACAGATGCATACGGTGACATAACCAAAAAATTTCTTGAGAATTGAATAACCATCCCTTATCAAAAAGGCATAAACGATGACAAAGAATAAACCAGAATACCTGATGCCGGCGGAATTCGAAAAACATTCCGCAACCATTCTCGGCTGGCCCTTCAACAGGGAAGACTGGCCCGGGAAGTTCGAGCCAATTCCATGGGTTTATACAGAGATAGTCAAAAAGTTGATGCCTCATGAAACTGTGGTTTTGCTCTACACTTCAGATTCACAACTTGCTTCCATCAAGGACAAACTTAAGATGGCTGAAGTTGATGATGAGGCAATTGTATTCATCAAAACCCAAATGGACAGAAACTGGACCCGTGATTCCATGGGAACATTTGTAAAAAAAGAGGGGAGTGTATATGCCTTCGATTTTGTTTTTAATGCATGGGCTAAATACGACAATTACAAAAAGGACGCCCGTTCGTCGAAAAAAGTACTCGATTCACTGGCGATTCCCTGGGAAGTCCCCGTCTATAATGATACGCCAATAGTGCTTGAGGGGGGTGCGATTGACACAAACGGGAAGGGTACACTTCTTACAACTGAAGAATGTCTGCTTGATCCCGTAGTTCAAACACGCAACCCGGGTTTTACCAAATATGATTATGAATTCGCTTTCAGAAAATATCTTGGGATTACAAATGTTATCTGGCTTGGAAACGGAATAGCAGGTGATGACACCCATGGACATGTCGATGACCTTTGCAGATTTGTTAATCCAACCACTGTGGTCCTGTGTGAAGAAAAAAACCGGAAGGATGACAATTACAAGCTTTTGAAGGAAAACAAGGAGAGACTTCAGTCGGCAGTTCTTGAAAACGGTTCGAAACTTGAAGTTGTTTCTCTTCCGATGCCGGAACCGGTAATTTTCGACGGACTCAGGCTTCCCGCCAGTTACGCCAATTTTTATATTGCAAATGGTATTGTACTCGTTCCGACCTTTAACGATCCTAACGACAGGATTGCCCTCGGAATTCTTGCTGAGCTTTTCCCCAACCGCAAAGTCGTCGGAATCAGCGCTGTTGATCTTGTTTGGGGTCTCGGCACCCTTCACTGCCTAACTCACGAAATTCCTTTTGGTAAAAATCTGGATTTGTAGCAGATTGGGAATGCATTACTAATATTTCGGCAAAAATTAGTATTGCATTCCCGGTTTTTCGGCAAAAATTAGTATTGCATTCCTAAGATTAATAATTTTCTATGGCATCGAAGCTCCGGTATGTCGAAATGTGTACCCGGGTTAAAACCCAGGGCTATTGGTTTTCAGCCTTCATCCTTCGCAATTCATTGCCCCGGGTTAAAACCCAGGGCTATTGGTTTTCAGCCTTCATCCTTCTCTATTCAGCCTTCGCAATTCAGCCCTCAATTAAAAACCATTTATATAACTGAATTACCATTCATAAATAAATTTTGCAAAATGCCCGTTAAACTATTGCAAGAGGTATTTATACTGATTATATTTGAATAGTGATTCATAAATTTTCTGTATTCGGGAGAAACAATGAGAGTAAAAGAAGGAAACAAGGAGAAAGACATCCTTGAAGCCGCTATCAAGGTCTTTGCAAAAGAGGGATATCACGGTGCGAAAATGGCAAAAATTGCTGAAGTCGCAAGTGTATCCATCGGTACGCTATATCTGTATTATGTGAATAAAGAGGATCTTCTTTTTAAGGTTTTTGAGACCCTGTGGAAAAAACTTTATCAGGAAGTTGAAGTGCTTGCAAACAGACAGGATCTTACAGTAAACGACAAGCTTGATTATTTGATAGACCTCTTTTTCGATAATTTTTCGAACAATCCTGACCTCGCAATGGTATTCGTCCACGAACAACACCATGTGATGAGAAATGCTGAAACTGAGGTGATGTATTATCACGATTTCATGTCTAAGGCCGAACTCATAATTCAGGACGGGATCAAGAACAAGAGCATCAATCCCAACCTTAATGTGAAAGTACTCAGGTTCTACATTCTTGGCGGAATCAGACTGTTGCTCGAGATCTGGGCAAGAGAACCCAGAATTGTCCCTCTGAGTGCTATCAGAATAAATGTGAAAACCTTCATTAAAAAGGGTATCCAAAACTAATAATTGAAATAAAGAAGTGCAGTGCACTTCTGTTGTCAAAAAATGAATAATGATTCATGTATTATTATAAAGTAGTGAAAAAAGAAATGTATATAAAAAGATCAATGCAGACACTTCTGCTTTCCCTGGTTTTGATTTTTAGTGCCCGTTCGCAGGAGTCGGCACAAAAGATCGACCTTCCCATGGCAATTTCAACTGCAATAAAATATCATCCGCTGATAAAACAGATGGAGACAGCACTTCTGCAAAGAGAGAACGGTAAAACCGAAGCTTTTGGAAATTACCTTCCCAAAATAAATCTCGGGTATTCATTCACACATCTAAACGACCCGATTGCCATCGACCTGAATCCCATCAGGGAGGCGATGATTACACTTCAGTCGAAAAATCAGGCGGAATTTGCCAATATTTATTCGATTCTCGGTGGTCAGGCTCCTTTGACTGATGCACAAAAGCTGGCATTGAGCCAAAAATATGCCGGTCAGTTGAACTCGTTGCTTCCTGAATTTAAGAGCACTCTGAAAAAGCAGGACTACTGGACAGCAACAATCACCGGAGTTCAACCTCTTTTCACAGGTGGAAAGATAATCGCAGCCAATAACGCTGCCGAACTCGAATATCAGGTGGCAGAGCTGGAACTGAAGAGGGTCAAAAATGAGATTACTTCCGAGGTTACGACAAACTGGCTGAATGTGGTTTTTCTTTCCGATCTCGTGAAGGTCAGGCGTGATATCCTCGCAGGAATGCAAAAACATGAAGCCCGGGCGAAGAAAATGCTCGCCGAGGGTCTGATTGCTAACTATAATTATTTGAGGGCGAAAGTAGCCGTTTCGGATGCGGAAAGAAACCTCTTCGATGATACAAAGAAGCTTGAACTTGCAATGCTTGCTCTGAAAAATTCAATGGCGATCGGCGAAAACAGTGAGATAATTGTCGCTGACAGTCTGATCTTTAAGGGTTTACAGGGAGAGGCTGAATATTTTCATCTTCTTGCAAAACAAAACAATACAATCCTGAAAATGATTGACTTGAAGAAAAAGCTTTCTGAAGAGAAGATTGCTTTGGAGAGGTCGAAGTTTATGCCGGTTATCGCAGCATTCGGAAAGTATGAACTTTATCCCGAGTATCTGTCTGCGATAGAACCAAGGTGGGCTGTGGGAGTGTCGTTGAATCTCAATCTTTTCAACGGGATGCAGGATTACACAAACCTTCAAAACAGCAAACTGCTGAACAAAGAGATTGGATACATCGAACAGGATGCTCAATCGAAGATCAGACTGCTTGTGAGCAAACACTACACTTCGGTGATCAATTCAGTGGAAAGATATGAAAAAGGTGTTTCGGCAATCGATCTCGCGAAGGAAAATCTCCGCCTCAACGAAAAGAGATTTGAAACGGGACTTGGAACATCACTCGAAGTGGTAGATGCTGAGATGATGCTTGAAAAGAGTGAGATTGACCTTAAAACTTCATTATTTGAATTTTACAAAAACTACAATTTACTCCTCTCGGCTGCCGGAAAGCCGGAAGATTTCTTAAAAATTTGGACAAACCCGGATGAGGTGATTAAATGAAAAAGATAAAGTATTTCCTGGTTCTTCTTATTCCCGTTGCACTGATAATTACAGGAGCGATATTTCTGAATAAAACTGAAGATTCTGCAAAGAAGACTGTAATATCGGGGATGGTGGAAGCAAGGGACATAGATGTGGCTTCAAAAATAGCAGGCAGAATAAGTGAAATTTATTTTGAGGAAGGAGCCATTGTTCAAGAGGGGGATCTTCTGGCAACAATTAAAAGCAAGGAACTTGATGCAAAAGTTGGTCAGGCAGAAAATCTCAAGAATGCAGCCAAGGCAAAATATAAAATGGCTTTGAATGGTGCAAGACCCGAGGAGAAGGAAGCCGTCGAAAAACTATATAATCAGGCGCGCTTTCAGTTTGATCTGGCATCGAAAACATGGACCAGAATGCAGAACCTCTACGGGGAACAGTTGATTTCTGCTCAGGAGAGGGATGTCTATGAGTTTCAGTACAAAGCCGCAGAAGAACAGATGCTCGCAGCAAAGGCGAAATATGACCTCGTCCTCGCAGGTGCAAGACCCGAGGAGCAGGAGATGGCAAAGAGCAGTTTTATGCAGGCGGAGAGCGGAGTAAGTGAAGTGATGGCATACAGGGAAGAGTTGAGCATTAAAGCTCCCGTTTCAGGAGAACTGAAAAAGAAAATTGTGGATGTTGGAGAAATAGCCTCAGCGGGCTATCCCGTTTTCACTATTCTCGATTTGAGTGATGTCTGGGTTACACTTCAACTAAAGGAAACCATGCTAGAGGGAGTGAAAAAAGGCGGTGTAATGAAAGGGAAAATTCCGGCTTTGGGTAATAAAGAGTATGAATTCGAGGTCTTTTATATTGCAGCTATGGGTGAATTTGCAAACTGGAGACCAACAAATCAAAAAGCGGATTTTGAGGTTAGAACTTTTGAAGTAAGAGTAAGACCGAAGGATAAATCGATAAAACTCAGACCCGGAATGAGCGTAAACTTCGAAATGTGATATGAGCAGAATGAAAAATTGGAAAACTGTCGAAGCATTTTTAAACGAGATCAAAAGGATCGGCGACACGCGGTCACTGTTTGTGATTACGGTAATTCTGCCGCCGATTCTTTTTTTGTTCTTCGGCTTTCTCTATCAAAGTGCGCTTGTCAGAGGCATACCCGTTGCAATACTTGATCCTGACAACAGCGTAATCTCCAGAACAGCCGTTTCTTATTTTGCTTCTTCACCATCCTTCAAAATTGTGAGCGGCTACACATCCCTTAAAGAAGCTGAAGCAGGAATGATCAAAGGGGAGATTGATGCGATCATTTCATTGCCCAAGGACATGGAAAGGGACATCAAAAAAGGGAGGCAGGTTCATCCCGTTGTTTTTGCTAACGGTTTGAATGTGATAAAAAGTAACTACATTTTGAGTGATGCAACGAAAATATTCAAAACCATTTCGGGTGGTGTCCTGCTGAAGAAATTCAGGTCAGGGGGAATGACGGAAGCACAGGCGATGGATGTAATCAGTCCCGTGAGATTTGACATGCAGATTCTCTACAATTCAAATTACAGCTATGTCGATTTCCTCCTCCCGGGTTTGTGCGTTTTTGTAATTTTCATGAGCCTGTCACTTGCGGGTGCAACCGTTTATAACCACAAAGACTTCAGTTTTGAATCCGAGGGGAATGTATTTCTCAATTCTGTTTCCGGACTGATTGGCAAAACACTTCCATATATCATAATATGTGCAGCGGATGTAATGGTTCTGTTGGGAGTAATCTTTCCTCTCTTCTCTATTACACTTCGCGGAAGTGTAGCGGATCTGTCATTTTATACATTTTTGTTTGGTCTGTCGAGCCTGATGCTCGGGATGCTTGTTTCGGTTATAATCAAAAATGTGATGCTCTCGACGCAGATAATTTTGTTTTTTACGACACCGGCTTTTGTCTTCAGCGGACTTACTTACCCTCTTTGGGCAATGCCTGCGGCTCATCAGTTGTTCTCCCGTTTCATTCCCTACACACAGTTTCTGGACGGATTTATAAGGATATACCTGATGGGAGAGAATTTATCCGATATTGGCAACCAGCTAAACTTGCAGATAGCAGGTATCCTGATACCCGCTTTACTGATCGTGACGATTGCCGGAATAAAAGGGACAATGGCTCGAAGAAAAGCGGGTGTAGCTTTATGAAACTGAAAATTAATGGCTTTTTTGCGATCATAAAACGGGAAATTGTAAATCTTTCTCATGATACCGATATCCGGATTCTTGTACTGATTGCCCCGATTTTTTACTCGATTTTCTATGCATCGCTTTATTTCAACAAGACCGAAACTGATATCCCGATAGTTGTGGTAGATCAGGATGGCTCAACTTCCTCCCGAAAATTTGTAAATGATCTCGATGCGAACCAACTTTTGAGGGTAACTTACAACTCATCCGAAATAAACGAGGCTGAATCCCTTTTGAAGAGTGACGAAGTGCAGGGAATTATCATAATACCAAAGGATTTTGATGCAAATGCTCGATCAGGCAGGCATAACACGGTAAAAGTACTCCTCAATACACAGCGATTTCTTCACTCAAATGATATCAACAGAGCAGTGAACGAGATTGGATTTGAATACGCTGTGGAAAGCAGAATGAAGGTTTTCAACCAAAAAGGAGTGGGAAGGAAGCAGGCTGAGGAGCTGGTGGAACCCGTGAAGGAAGATGTCAGGTTTATGTACAACCCGATGCTTACATACGGTGATTTCCTTATACCGGGTGTGTTGATACTTATTTTACAGCAGACGCTGATACTCGGGCTCGCACAGTCATTGGCGAAAGAGAGAGAGGAAAAAACTCTGATAAAGTGGTACAGGGATGCGAACGGCAGCACTTCGGCAGCCATCGCAGGAAAAACCCTGATCTACTTCTGTTTCTTTGCAGTGTA
The DNA here is from genome assembly GCA_017302895.1 of Ignavibacteria bacterium. Classification (NCBI taxonomy): domain Bacteria; kingdom Pseudomonadati; phylum Ignavibacteriota; class Ignavibacteria; species Ignavibacteria bacterium. Next base: position 407,094 of record JAFLBV010000003.1, read on the forward strand.
CGCATTCTTCTTCATAACTTTTCACTACTGGCTGTTTGAAGTGCCCTCGTATGCACCCGTTTTCAATACAATGATTCTGACAGCATTTTTTCTGTTCGTAAGCATCTCGTTCACGGTGTTGATCGGTTCGTTTTTTAAGTCGAAACTTGGTGTCTTGCAGATAATTGCGTTTACTTCATATCCCTTTTTCTTTTTGACCGGATTTGCCTGGCCCGAGATTGCATTCCCCGAACCACTGATAATGCTCGGCGACATTCTGCCGTTAAAACCGTTTTTATCAGCTTTTATGAAAACCTTCAGGATGGGCGGAGATGTATCGCTGATAATTCCGGAACTGAAACATCTTGCTATTCTCGGAGTTGCCTATTCCATCCTCGCATATCTCAGAATGAAATATCTCTTTGCCCGTTCATCAAAGACGGAAGAAACACCCTGAGCAAATAAGAATTTACCTCCTTCCCTATGGGAAAAAACACAGTCCTAACGGATAAAATAAAAAAGCCCGACAATGAAAATTGCCGGGCTTTTTTTTAATGGGGGCGAAATAATGCCCTTTTAAAGTTGTTGTAGATTTGATAAGTTCCACTAAAGCAAACTATTCTTATGAGACATCATAAAAAAGAGTATTATACCAAATTTATTTTGGTAGTTTACTAATTTTTTATCGAAGATTCAAAATCTGATGGCTGATCGTTTGGATTTCGGGAGTGAAATGGAATGCCTCATGATTGAATCTTAGGCTAAAACTCTATTATTTTTTTTCTCCAATTTGAAATTATTCAATCTGTGCAATAGATTATAAAGGTACTGTTATGAAGACTTCTTCTTTGTTTATCGGGTTTACACGCTTTGTGTCGGGGAATTCAATTTACCCTCAAGATTTAACTATTACTGAAGAACACTCAGGATTTCATCAAAATATTCCCATAGTTTCCAATGATGAAAAGAGATTAATTTTCAAGGATAAATGTATGAGCAGTACGAAGTTGTTTTTTATTGTTTTAACAATGTTTTTTTTGTTTGGCCCAATTTCTTCTGCACAAAAGATTCAGACGTGGAATTATTTTGTTGCTGAAGGTGGTGTAAATTCTCCTTATAAAATAGATGGTCTCATTGGCGACCAGACAATTCCTTCATGGCATCCATATTTAAGAATCGGTGGGGGCAGTCGAGTATTCGATGGTCCACGGTCATTATTTGGTTTTGGTGGTGATTTTGGATTTGTGTATTCTCGATTTGCTCATGACGGTAAAGATACAGGAACCAGCTACGCTGCAAAAATGGCCGGGATTGATTTTAAATTTGGTTTAATCTTTGGTATCCCTGAATTGCATCTTGAATTAAACAGCACACTTTTTGCCAATACAATTTGGGACAAAACTTACCCCGCGAGTCACCGAATTGACTCAGAACACAGAAAAGATGACTCTACCAAATTCAATGTCGGAATTGGTATTGGAATGGCAATTAATTCTATCATTAGTGACAATTTTGGATTTGGCGTTGAAGGCAGTTACCGGTATTCAAATGGTTTTATTTTAGCAAATAAAGATATTTATACTCAGGCTCATGGTCAGTTTTTTATTGGCATCAAATTGATGTTTGGTAGGGTTACCGGGTATGTAGACTCTGATGGCGATGGGATAGATGATAAAAGTGAAATTACAATATACAAGACAGATCCGGAAAAAGCAGATACCGATGGCGATCGAGTGAGCGATTATGATGAGATATTCAAATATAAGACCGACCCGCTTAAGGCAGATACGGATGGTGACGGCGTTAGTGATGGTGATGAACTTTACACATTCGGAACAAATCCTTTGTCTGCTGACACAGATGGAGATGGCCTAAGCGATGGGGATGAAATTCTGCAATACAAAACTAATCCTTTAAAAACTGACACGGATGGAGACGGATTAAGTGATTATGATGAAATCTTCAAGTACAAGAGTGATCCTCTAAAGGCAGATACGGATGGTGACGGTCTGTCGGATTTTGATGAAGTATCCAAATATAAAACCAATCCTGCATTGGCTGATACAGACGGGGACGGAATAACAGATCGCGATGAAATTAAAAAATTCAACACTGACCCGTTCAAAGCGGATACAGACGAGGACGGAATAAATGACCGGGACGAAATTGTAGTTTATCACACGAATGCATTAATCGCAGATAGTGACGGCGATGGTATTAAAGATTATGATGAGATATTTGTGTATAAAACAAAGCCGCTTGTGTTTGATACTGATATTGATCAGATATCCGATGGTGATGAAGTATTTAAATACCATACAAATCCCGCATTGGGTGATTCGGACAATGACGGACTGGGAGATTACCAGGAGATTTTCTACTATTACACTAACCCTCTGCTGATCGATAGTGACAACAGCGGAGTGGATGATAAAGCTGAAGTCGAGAGGGGAACCGATCCGAACGACAAAGAGGATGATGTAATAGAGGTTAACAAAATAATCGTGCTTGAAGGAATAGAATTTGAGTTCCAAAAAGCAACTATTACCCCGGAGTCGGACAGACGATTGCAGAAAACTCTGAAACTGTTGCAGGCTTTCCCCAGCTACAACTTTTCTCTGGAAGGGCACACGGATGATGTCGGAGGTCGACAATTCAATCAAAAGTTGTCACTTGATCGTGCAAAAGCGGTGAAGACCTGGTTAGTGGATCACGGTATCAACACAAAAAGATTGAATGTAAAAGGATTTGGTTTTGACAAGCCTGTAGCTACCAACTCAACAGATGAAGGCAGGCAGAGGAACAGGAGAGTCGAGTTCATCAGGACAAATTAAACTTCTGATTCTTGTGTTCACCTGATTCAGAAAAATTAATGTGTCGATTTCTTTACAACTAATTTTGAGATTACTTATGAAATTATTCATTCCAAAGGCATTTTTCGCAGTTTTGTTGTCGTTGTTCGTCATCGCGTGTGGTGGTCCCGCGGACCCTGTGATAGTACAGGCAATAAAAAATGACATGATCGAAGAAAAGAAGACGACATATGCCCAGAACTATGATCTTTCCATAGAATTGCAAATGGGTGCAATCTACGGTTCGAACGGAGGGATGAATCTGGACCAACGAATTGAAAAGATGAAATTTCTTTCATCTGCAAAATTCAAGCAAGATTTCATGGACTGGATGGTTAACAATGGATATATTATCGAAAAGGGAGAAAGAACTTCATATGAGATCAGAGGGTCATTAACTGAAAAAGGCCTCGAGTACATAAACTCGACTCAATCGGTAATTAAAACAAATACCGGGAGAAAATTCTGCTTTTATGATCAGGAAATAAATATCCTGGAGAAAAAGAAGAATGAAGACGATTCGTATACCGTAAGATATTCAATCAGGTATGTTCCAATAGATGCCCCTCATGCAAAAGGAATAGACCTTTCCTCTGTTGATCCCTCCAAATTGACAGGGAGGGAGCATGTTGCAAAATTGACTAAAAATAATGGTATCTGGGTTATTAAAAGATTTATTTAAAAGGAGCTGATATGAAAGTTTGTATTCTATTACTATTTATAGTCTTATTTTCGTCACTGGCCTCTGCCCAAAAGAAAGAATGGGAGAAAGAGTTGGTGGGAGCCCAGTCACTCACTCTGATCAACGATTCAGATGGCTGTGTAATTTCAGGTGCTTTTTTGGGGACGCTTTCATTTGGTGGTAAAAGTTTTACCGGTTCCGCCAATTCGAATGTTTTCCTCATGAAGGTAAACACATCAGGGGAGGTGGCATGGTTAAGAATGATTAATTTGAAGGGGGCACCTTTTGAATTGAAAATGAAACGAGATTCATTTCACAATTATTATTTTATATACAGAGAGGACGGAGGGACTTACATCGTCAAGTGTAATGAACAGGGAGAAATAAAGTGGGAAAAGTTTGTTATAACTCAAGGAGAGCAGTCTTATTCGGAGATTACAGATATAGCAGTTGATGGTAATGGATGTGGGTATATTACCGGCAGCTTCAGAGGAACACTTGAACTTGGAGATAATTTAAATAACTCTCGTGGTAGGTGTACTTTTGTTGCCAAACTTGATACTTTTGGGCGTTCTATCTGGGCAAAAGAGTTTGGTAAAGGATCTGGAATTGGAATTTCGGTTGACCAAAATGAAAATATCGTTGTAGTTGGTATCTTAAATGGAGAACTACATTTTAAGAATACCAAATTGGAAAGTAAAAAGACTGATGCACTAATTTTAAAATTGGATGATAAAGGAAATTTGCTTTGGGCTCAAAGTGCCGGGGGAAGTGACAGGGATATAGCTTTTAAAGTTCTTACCGACATTCAAGGAAATAATTATGTAAGTGGAATTTTTAAGGGCAACGCCAAATTTGGCAAAAAAACGCTTAAAAGCAAAGGAGGTGCTGATATTTTTTTAACTAAAATTGACAGTAAAGGTAAATTTTTATGGGCAGAGAGTTTTGGGACAAAAGCAGATGAAGCTGGGTCTCATCTTTTTCTAAGAAATAACGGCACATGCTATCTCTTTAGTGGTTTTATGGGTGAGGACAGAGGGAGTGACGAGAATCAATTACCAATGAAAGGGAAAAACCTCATGATTGTTGATCGGGGTGGAAAGGTTATTGGATCAAAGGAAATAAAAGATGCAGCATATATTACCATGATGAATTTTGCAGAGGAAAAAATAGGTGAATTATATGTTTTAACCATCCCATCAAAGAGCAAGAATTGGAAGTTGATTAAATATGTGAATTTTTAGGAGAGCCAACTGCCATCCACATTCGGAGTGGCACAATTTATCAATTATTTGAAAAACTGTAATTTGAATCTACCGGCAACATTCTCACAAAATTAAATTCTAAAAAGGAGCATCCATGTTCTCACGGGTTTTACTACTGGTATGTTTTTTTTCATCTATATTATTTGCACAAGATTTTCTACCGAGCACCTTTTGGTGTGCCGAACCTGTTACACCTGATCCGAAATCTTACGATCAACAAGCATTTAAATATAATCCCGTCTATGTTGAATTCAGTTCTGCGATTCGAGAGAAGATGATGCCTTATTATGTGAAAGAGCTGAAAAAACAGGGAGTTTCAAAAGAGATCCATACCCAGGGAAAAAAAACAGTTGCAAATTTCTACTACAACGAGGAGGGACTTTTAACAAAATACGAGTCAAAAGAATATTTTAGTGAGATTACACTCGAGTATGATGAAAACAACAATATTAAAGCATTGGTTAGCAGAAGCGATAATTATTATTCGAGGACAGCTTTAACTCGTGATTCACTGAAGAGAATTTCTGCTGTGCAAACTGACAACAATAGTTTTATTTATTCGTACGACAAATCAGGAAAACTTGCAAAGATAGTCAGTAAAACGCCACCATTAACGGTAATCTGGCGCTTAAATGATGTATATGTAACTCCCGGGATAACATTCGCCATATATGCGGATTCTATTGAGTACGATGAATATGGCCGTATGCTGAAATTTGAGTCAGGGATGGATCCTAACGGTGGTTCGGCAAATTACGATAAATCAGGGAGACTCGTTTATGAAGGATATTTCCCCAGAAATGGTTGTTACACTAATTCTTTTACTTACAAAAATAACTTGATTGCGAAGATTCAACTCGAAACTTTCAACAATATGTATCAAAAAACCTCAACAGTAGTCACAAGTGTGAAGTATGAGTACAAGCACAAGAAAAAGAAATAGAACAAGTGAAGCGACAATTACTCCAGTATATTGAAAACCGGGAATTCTAAACCTTTTTTATAGTTAGACAAAACAAGAGACTTAATATGAAAACCCTTTTTTTATGTTTTACAGTTTTGCTGATCATCCAAAGTACCGGGTGCTCTGATAAAAAATCGAATCATGATGCAATTACCAAATCGGTCATCAGCCAAATAAATAATACAGACAGTTCAGATTTTCTAAATATATACTTTCATGATCCCTCAAAGATTAAAACCTTGGCGATTGATACAATTTCATCATTCGTTCAGAATGGTGACACAGCAGTTTTCAGCGGAATGATTACACTTCAAAAAACAGTTTTACCTGAATTTTCCAGCAAATTCATAAGGAACGAAATACTTTACCCGTTTGAAGAGAAAATTAGAAGGAAGTTTGAGGCCTCGGTTGAAACAAAAGACAGTCTATACAAAATATTGTACTTTAGATTGGATCAGCCTCATATTCTGACAGTTGCGAACAATAAACAAACAGTAGATGATTTTTTCAAGAAAAATCGAATTAGCTCGATTAAGAAAGTCCTCGACTTAATTGCAAAAGCAAAAGAGGAATTTAAGGATGCCTCACAGGATGAAAGAGATTATCTTTTCTGTCTGATTTATCAAAGGATGAAGGCGCTCGCCAAATCTTACAAATATGATGCAAGTTCCGGTGATGCCGGATGGGCTCGTTTCGAATCAAATACCAGATATGGTTACTCTATTGGAGGAGAGGAGGGTTATTCATGGCTGGAAATCAATTATGAGTTTCTATCGAGAGAGTTCTCGAAATTTATTTCAGATGATTTGATGATCTTTATAAATGTGTTTAAATTGCAGCATGAGTCACAATTCAGTGGAGCAGATGCTTATTTAAGTGATCTAATTACTCCGGAGGAAAGACTAAAGAGATTAATCCAAATCGAAGATTACTTCAAAAGGAATAAACAATCTCTACTACAAGATGAAATTGAAGCATTATATGGAAATCTGTTCACAAGATTATTCCGGACATTTCACCAGACCCCTCAGGTGGAGTCTATCTCACAGGTGAAGGGTACTCCAATTGATCCAAAATTGAAGCCGGTATTTCTCGAAGCCGAGAAAAAATATCCTGAGACATTCACAGGAGCTTTTGCAAAAGAATACAACAAAATTCTGGTAAAAAACAATTATCTGTTAACTGATGAGGTGATATCGTTTCTCAAATCTAAAAACCTTATTTAGCCAAATGATAAATAGATAAAAGGTGGTCTCTAAGAGATACAAATGGAATAATGATGGAAAGAAATTTAAGTATGTCCAGAATTACAATTTTATTGTTTGTTTTTGTTACCCTGGTTGGAAATATTTATGCACAGAAAAAAAATACTGAATTATCGGGATTTGCAAGGTATCTAATTCATGAATTGAATGAAACAGACCGGAAATACTACCTTGGTCGATATTTCGAAAATGTTGGTTCAATCAGTGTCTACGATGTTGAGAAAATCACGAAAAACAAAAGTAAAAGCGATACTCTCAAATTGTCGGGAATAATGAAAATAAAAAATTTGCGACCGTCTTTCTTAAAAGAAGAATTAATCAAAATTATGCCTGAATCATACACAAGAGTCTCAAGTTACGGTTTTGTAAGCTCAATTCTAATAGAAAATGGAGATACAATTTTATGTGATTTTGAACTTGACAAATATGAAGTTAAACCACATTCTTTAGAATCCCCTACGAATGACACTACTTCGATTGATGTTATGGGTCATGGGGTGTGGTATTTGCTAAGCTGGGACTGGAGTACGGAGTTGATCCCATCGAACATAAAGAAGCTCAAAGTCAAATATGCCAATTCGAAGCAGAGTGAAAAAGATTTAGCGTTTTCAATTGTATATGATAGGATGTTGAGAATTACTGCTGAGCATAGCGAAGGCGATCCAATGGACAATTCTTACCGTAATCAGTTAAAGAAATTAACTAAATATGGTTTTAAGTTGGGTGGGAACGGAAGTTTCTATTTCCTTTTGATTGATTATAAATTTCTATCAGCCCAATTCAAAGGTTTTATATCGACTGGTGCTCAAACCTTGTTGGATGTTTATTTAACGGAACAAGTCACACCGAGTGAGGAAGAAGAGCCTTACAGAAGATTGCTTACTGCTGACAAAGCGCTAGGTTATCTGGTAAAATTTGAGAGTATTTTTAGTTCTGTGCAGGACAATTTTCTTTTAATGCAGGCGGAAGAATTATTTTTAGGATATTTACATTACGTCTTTAAACCGGTTTCAGAATATTCTATACCATTCCCAGGGATGGGGATATTTCTGGATAATACACCGATGCTAGACACTCCCAACAGTAAACTTGATAAGTCTTTTAAGGCTGCTTATATAAAAGCAAGTAAAAAATATCCGGATTCATTTGTTGGCGCTTTTGCAACAGAATACTTGCAAATGCTTGAGAAGAATGATTTTAGTCTGAAAGAGGATGTTAAGAAATTCCTCACAGGAAAGGGTTTAATTACCCCAATAACCAATTGAGAGCTACAAAAAGTAGAACAGGAGGCACGCTTTAACCGTAGCCTCCTTAATCAAGATTCTCCAAATCAGCCAAATCCTGATATCTTCCTGAAGCTTTTTTATTGATTTTTAAATCTTCAAGATTGATCAGGTTCACCGTAACACCATCCAATAAAACAGTTTCGCGTTTGGGGAAACACTCTTCAAAATTAACACCTGATGCTCCCATGATCAAATCAATTCTCGCAGGAGGATATCCCAATTGAATGATTCCTTCAGGGTCCAGAAAATCTTTTGAGCTTAACCCAAGACTTCCAAATCCGAATTCCTTCAATACTTCCTCAATTTTTTTGGCATTTTCGTTGCTGCATTCCAGCCATAAATCGAGATCTTTAGTAAATCTCGGATTACCATAAAATCCAACAGCATAGCCGCCAACGAGGAGGTACTTAACGGACTTTTCGTTTAATAATTGAATAAACTCTTTGAAGTCTTGGGTAAGTGCCATATTTCCACAAAATATATTCTGTTCGTAATTGCTCCAGATGATCCATCCTTGCCTGGGGTGACTGAGTCATCCAGTAGGAACGGTCATCGTTCTTGTCAGTGAGCTTCTTTTTTGTGACAGCCTTTTCTATCATGATTACGCAGTAACAGATTCCTGTTCGAGAACTTTGGTGAATTCTTTTGCTTCTCTTCCGAGGTGAGCGCCTTTGTGATAAGCATAACCGGTGATCAGAGGCATTGCAAGGGTAGCTTCGGCATAAACCATCTGTTCGTAAACGAGGTCGACCTTGCCCCATGAGCTTGCTTCCTTCAGGGTGCTTCCTGAGAGGGCTCCGTCTCTTTCGTCGGCAACGGTAACCTGAATTGCATACTTGTGCATTGGTGCATCGCCTTCAAGAATTTCAGCGGCTACCACGATATCCTGTGTGAAGTTTTTAGGAACTCCGCCACCGATCATGTAGATGCCTGATTCACCGCTTGCAATTTTGATCTTTGTGAGTTCAAGAAAATCTTTTGCAGCATCAAGGGAAACATGTGATCCGGGATTTTTTGTCTGATGCATTACGAAACCAAAACCTGCGGAGCAATCGCTGAAGGCTGGAACGAAAATCGGAACATTTTTCTTGTAGCATGCATAAATAATGCTGTCGTCACATTTTGGACCTGTTTCATCGAGATATTTGCCAAATTCTTTGAGGAATTCTCTCGAGGAGTAGGCACCCGGTTCCATGGAATCGAAAATCTTTGCTGTGGTTTCGTCACAGATTCTGAGTTCGTCTTCATCGATGTAGGTATCATAAATTCTGTCGATAGCGAGGTCTCTGAGTTCGGCATCGTTTACAAAAGGAGTTCCGATGTAGTGTTTGAAACCGAGGGCTTCGAAGAAATCCTGATCAACGATGTTGGCGCCTGTCGAGACGATTGCGTCGACCATGTTGTTCATAACCATGTCGTAGACGACTTTTTTGAGTCCGGCGGAAAATAAAGACCCTGCCAAAGTGAGGATTACGGTGCAATCTTTGTCACGGAGCATCATATCATAAATTCTTGCGGCTCTGTTCAGGTTTCTTGCCTGAAACGCCATTTTCTCCATTGCGTCGACCAATGGGGCAACATTATGTTCTTTAATGTCAATATGTTCAATAACACCTTTCAAGTAATCTGACTTTTGGGGCATTTATTGTGACTCCTTTCAATATGGGTGATAAATAAAAAAAACTAACACACAATAAAGTAATAAAAAGAGAATTTTCCAATTGATTTGGGGCTCAAAACTAAATTTATTAAAAAATAGAGAACAATTGGTAAACAAACAAAAAAAAATTAAAAATTTTGCTAAAAGATATTGTTATTGAAAAAAAATATACTTAATTTGCCGATCCATATTGTGATCTCTATCATTGAATCGGGATATGGTACGACCCGGCAGGATTCGGGTTTGATGTTCCTTAAATCAGAAAAAAAACAAACCGGTGGACGAATCAATCCCTCCGGGGTAGCAAGATTAAGTAATATCTAAACAACTCATCATCAACAATCAATTAGAGGCAACAAATGAAACAATTTTTCCTTGTTGTATTCACCGTATTCTTTTTAGCGGGTGTGGCGTGGTCGCAGACGGCTGACAAGAATAACACAGGCAAAACCTATACACAGGCAGAAAAGGAAAGACTCGATATGATGGGCTATCCTGTTTCTGACGGAACGGGTGCCCCGCACAAGACAACCGGCATAATCAAATGGTCGGAAGGTTTCGAGGGAGCTACATTTCCTCCAACCGGTTGGGCTGTTCACCAGCTCGATGGCGGTGCCAACACTTGGATTCGTTACACCAGTTCACCTCCTTTCGGAACTGCTTCAGCTTCAGTAAGATGGGAATCTGCTACTCTGGCAAATGATGACTGGCTGGTTACCCCTTCATTTCAGGCAAGTGCTGCCGACAAACTGAATTTTTACGCAGTTGGCTCATCTTCATTCGTCGATTCCGTAATAATTCATGTATCTACCGCCGGTGGTGTTCCACCTGCAGGTTATACAAGAATTGCAGCTTTCAGACCTCTCGCAGCTCCTGCTCAGAGATTTGAAGTTTCCCTTTCAGCATTTGCAGGTCAGACAATCTATCTCGCATTCCAATATAAAGAACTCGACATGCTCAGACTTTATGTTGACAGCGTTTATGTTGAAACAGGCGTGCCAAATGATGTTGGTATGGTTTCTCATAATGTTGGTGGCGAATTAAATGCCGGACCTTATACTCCAACAGCAACAGTAAAGAACTTTGGTTCAGCTACCCAGACCTTCAATGTTACAATGACAATCAACCCCGGTGGCTACACATCAACCAAACAGGTTGTTGATCTTGCTGCTGATCAGACTGCAAATGTTACATTCGACGCATGGACAGCCTCACAGGGTTCGTTCAATGCCAAAGCTTACACACAGCTTGCCGGTGATCAGAATCCCGCAAACGACACGCTGTCGCGCACAGCTCTCGTTGTTTCCTATATTTACGACAACGGTCCGCTCGTAACCAATCCCGGTGGCGGTTTCGGTGGTGCTGACCTTTCAGGACTCCAGGCTGAGTTGAATATCCTTGGCTACGGCTCGCAGGTTTCGGCTAACAATTGGGTTACAGACGACTTTGATGTGCCTGCCAACCAGACATGGGCAATAGATGCATTTAAATTCTTCTCATATCAGACAGGTTCAACTCTTACACCGACTTTCAACGCAGCCAGAGTTGTAATCTACAACGGAAGACCTGACCTCCCAACCAGCCAGATTGTATTCGGCGACGAAACAACTGAACGGTATGTCGGTGCTTCATGGACAGGCGCATATCGTGCTACCATAGCTGCTCCAACAGGCAACACAAGACCAATCATGGGCGTTCTCGCAGGTGCTCCTGTTGTTTTGGGTCCCGGAAACTACTGGGTAATGTACACACTTGGTGGTACACTTGCTTCAGGTCCTTGGGCTCCTCCTATCTCGATCATTGGTACACTTGCTACCGGTAACGCTTATGCAAGACAAGCCGGTACCTGGATCTCATTGAGAGATTCCGCTGTTGGTGCCACTTCAGGCTACCCACAGGGAATTCCTTTCAAAATCGTTGGATCAGTTCAGGCAGTTCCTGTCGAATTGACTTCATTCATGGCAACCGTACTTAAGAACAATGTTACACTTCTCTGGTCAACAGCTACCGAAACCAACAACATGGGCTTCGAAGTTGAGAGACAGGCAACCAACGGTTCTTTCGAAAAAGTCGGATTTGTCGGCGGTAACGGTACAACAACCGAAAGAAAAGAATATGCATTTACGGATGCAGGTCTTGCTTCCGGAAAATATACCTACAGACTGAGACAAGTTGATTTCGACGGTTCATCAGAATACTCGAACACAGTTGAAGCTGATGTAAACATTCCATCAGAATACAATCTTGCTCAGAACTATCCTAACCCGTTCAACCCTTCAACCTCAATTGAATTTGCTCTGAAATCAGATGCAAAAGTTTCAATGAGATTGTTCGATGCTCTCGGTCAGGAAGTAAGAACCATTCTTAGCGGCAACTACACAACAGGCAACTACAAAATAGACTTCAACGCAGCCGGCTTGAACAGCGGTGTTTATTTCTATACAATAGATGCTTCCGGTGTGGATGGCAGCAAATTTACTGCAACAAGGAAAATGATCCTGATGAAGTAAGTTTGAAGTTTGAGGTATGAAGTATGAAAAATAATACCTAATACCTAATACCTAATACTTAAAAAAAGCTGTCTCAGAAATGGGGCAGCTTTTTTTTTATCACAAAAAATGAAATATTTATTCCAATTTTCATAGTATGTTTCATAGGAAAAGTGTAACTTCCATTACGGATGCAGATCATTTTGTAACGGTTAATTCAACAATAACAATCCATCAATCATCAACAATGAGGTCAAAATGAAACACTTCTTTCTTTTTGCAGCATTTCTTTTGCTTGTCGCATCTTCAGTGAATGCACAAAACAACAAGGATACAAAAACCTTCAAGCCCAATCCCACTGACAATGCTTTGACCGCGGGATTTCACACCGAACAGACATTAGCCTACTTAAATGAAGGCTTTGAAGACACACTATTCCCTCCTCCGGGTTGGACTACTAACACCACACTTGGAACTGTTACCTGGACAAGGGAATATGGCTTTTTCTACACAGGCAATGCATCAGCTTTGGCTGACTACTCGACTCCTGCAAACGAAAAATGGCTGATCAGTCCAAGATTTTTGGTAACTGCCGGTGATTCACTTTCATTCTGGATAAGAAGACAGTACACCTCTGCTTATCCTCCCGACAGTCTTTACATAATGATCTCCACAACTGATGCCAATCTCACAAGCTTTACAACTACACTTGTTTCTTATGATGTGGCTAACGGGTTGTTAAATGCCTGGACAAGACAGGCAGCTTCGTTGAATGCTTTTGCAGGTCAGAACATCTACATAGCTTTCAAACACAGAAACACCGACGGTAACGGTTTCAACATGGATGATGTAAGAGCAGGTTCTCAGGTTGTTCCTGTTGAACTCGTTTCCTTTACAGCAAATTCAGTTCAGAACAGCGTTGTACTTCAGTGGACAACCGCTACAGAGACCAACAACATGGGCTTTGAAATCGAGAGAAAAGCAGGCAATACAGAATACGCAACAGTTGCTTTCATCAATGGAAACGGAACCTCTACAGGCAGCAAACAGTATGCATATACTGATGCCGGTCTCCACTCGGGCAAATACACATACAGATTGAAACAAGTCGATTTCGACGGTAAATTCGTTTATTCGAATGCCATTGAAACCGAAGTGAATGCTCCCGCTTCATACAATTTGGCTCAGAATTTCCCGAATCCGTTCAATCCTTCCACCTCGATCGAGTTCACCCTGAAAGCTGATGCAAAAGTAAGCCTCAGACTGTTCGATGCTCTCGGTCAGGAAGTAAGAACCATTCTCAGCGGCAACTATGCCACAGGCAACTACAAAGTGGATTTCAATGCCGCCGGCTTAAACAGCGGTATCTATTTCTATACAATCGAAGCTTCCGGCGTGGATGGCAGCAAGTTTACTGCTACCCGCAAAATGATGCTGATGAAATAGGTATTAGGTATCAGGTATTAGGTATTAGGTATTATTTGTCTTGACCTGACTCTATTATATAATTAAAAAAGCTGTCTCAGAGAAGGGGCAGCTTTTTTTTGTACTGTTTATTGTTTTAGTTATTTGTTAATTTCGGGATGATTTACGGTGAATTTTTGAAACATATTTCCGGTCAGGCAGTAAAATAGCCATCATGGAAGTTTTATTTAGTGAAAGAAGTTTTTTCCCGCGTGCTTTGGCAATTTCGCTTGCGATTCATTTGTTGGTGGTTGCAGGTGCTGTGATTGTATCGAGATTCAGTTCTGCCCCGCAGTATGGGTCATTAAACACGCTTAATATGGTTTTTGACAACAGTGAGCAGTCAGACACCCCGCCTGAACTCCCGAAGGACAAGCCTGAAACCCAACCTGTGCCTAAAGATGATGACCCCACTGTTAAGAAGCAGGATCAAAGTCAGCCGCCACCTCCGGCAACTCCAAAAGGATTGATTGCAGGTGCATTTGATTCGGTTGATTCATCACTTGTTACTCTGGAATACAAAGAGAGTACGCTGAATGTTAAAATAAAGTACTCGGCGGGATGGGCATTTCTTGACAACAACGAGAGATCGAAACTTGACGCAGTAACTTTTTGGAATCCGAATGTGCCTAATTCTCCCTGGGTACAGTTGAAGGTGACTGACAAATATCTTTTCCGTGAATCCCGTTACAAGATTAAGGAAGAACTCGATTCGTACACTGCCTTCTACAACAAAGAAGAGGTTACGGAGGGGGAAGTGAAGTTTGAAATTTATCTTAGAACAAAATCCTCAGAAGACTATATCCTGACTTTCAGAGTGAAGGGAGAGGATACTTTCCGCAAATACCGCCCCGTTTTTATGGCAATGTTAAAAAGTTTCAAGTTCGGTCTGTTTTAAAAGTTCGATTTAGCTAAATTTAGGTTTGTCATTTTTTTAATTATTTCGAACCATGAGCATAAAATTAGAGAATGTAACCAGACTTTACGGTGAACAGGCTGCAGTAGATGATATCTCTTTTGAGGTTAAGACCGGAGAGATAGTTGGATTTCTGGGACCGAACGGTGCAGGAAAAACCACCACCATGAAGATGATTACCGGATTCCTCGCACCTACATCAGGCACCATTTCGATTAATGGAATTCCTGTCTGGGAAGATCCCGAAGCAGTAAAACGGATAACCGGCTACCTTCCCGAAAACAATCCCCTCTACCATGACATGTTTGTTACCGATTATCTTGGATATGTTGCCGAACTGCAGCAGGTGCCAAAGAATAAAATCCCCGCCAGAATCAGGGAGATGGTCATCGTTTGCGGACTTGACCGTGAGAAACACAAGAAGATTGGTGAACTCTCCAAGGGTTACAGACAGCGGGTGGGACTGGCTCAGGCTCTGATTCACGATCCACAGATACTCATTCTCGATGAACCCACTACAGGACTTGATCCGAATCAAATTATCGAGATCAGAAATCTGATCAAAGAAGCAGGGAAAGAGAAGACAGTAATTCTCTCTACACACATTCTCCCCGAAGTCGAAGCAATCAGTGACAGAATACTTATTATAAATGACGGAAAGATTGTCGCTGACGGGTCTCCCGAGGATTTAAAGAGGGCATCAAGTGGGGAAGCCACACTTCGTATCAGACTGGAAGGATTTCAGGACCCTGCCGGGACTGTCTCAGCACTTGAAAAAATTGAAGGAGTGACAACAGTAACCTCTCAAATTTCCAACGGGACATTTATTATCTCGGGAACTTCGGAAAACATCAACAGGTCGGTCTTTGGTCTCGCTGTTCAAAACGGCTGGACGATACTTGAGATGACGCCAATAGAAACAAAACTTGAAGACATATTTAAAGAATTGACGACTATCTGATATGAAAATAATATTGACAATCGCCAAACGGGAGACCATTCTCTTTTTCGATTCCCTGATCGCTTATGTACTGCTGGTCGTTTTCCTCGGATTCAGCGGGTTTTTTACATGGGTTTACGGATCGGATGTGTTTTTTACGGGCCAGGCTTCGCTAAAATCATTTTTTACGGCATCCTACTGGATACTTTTTCTTTTCGTGCCGGCTCTGACCATGCGAACCATTTCTGAGGAAAAGAAGACAGGTACGCTTGAACTCCTTCTCACCAAACCGGTGACAGACTGGCAGGTAATAGCCGGGAAGTATCTATCGGTGGTTGCTCTTGTCGCTACTGCCTTGTTGCTTACACTTCCTTATTATTTTTCCGTTTGGGTGTTGGGGAATGTGGATCACGGCGCAACGATAATGGGCTATTTGGGTCTGCTCCTGATGAGTTCCGCACTTGCCGGAATCGGGATATTTGTCAGCAGTCTGACAGACAACCAGATAATTGCATTTATTGGTTCGCTTTTGGCAGGAATCTTTTTTGTTCTGATATTTGATGTGGTTTCTCAGCAGATGAGTGGAACCACGGGCGTAATAGTCAACTACCTGAGCATGACGGGTCATTATGATTCAATTTCCCGTGGAGTTATTGACACTCGGGACATTGTTTACTTCCTTACCGTTACATTTACAGGGCTTTTCCTCGCGAGTGCATCTCTCTCTAAAAGGAATATTGTTGACCGGGAGGTGGAAAAATGATTTCGAAAAAGACATTTTACACGATAATTTATTCGGTACTGGGAGTTGTTGTCCTTGTTAATATTCTCTCATGGTTTTTTTATTTAAGATTCGATTTCACAGCAGACGGGCAATATACATTAAGTGATGCTACAAAAAAGACACTCGGTGAGCTCAAACAGCCTGTCACCGTGACCGCCTGGATTTCAAAAGATCTTCCTCCTGATATCGACAAAACCAAAGAGGATTTCAGGGATATTCTTTCCGAATACTCAAACCTTGCTGGTGCGAATTTTATTTACAAAATTGAAGACCCCGGTGATGGACAGCAGGCGACTCAGGAGGGGATTACTCCCGCAATTCTGGATGTTCGCGAAAAAGATCAGGTAAAGCAGCAAAGAATTTATCTCGGGGCTGTTGTAAAATACGGTACTCAGAAAGAAGTGATTCCGCTGATTCAACCCGGTACATCGATGGAATTTGCACTTACAACGGCAATAAAAAAAATGTCGGCCACAGGGAAATCAACCGTTGGTTATCTGCAGGGGCACGGTGAGCCTTCATTTCAGGCGATTGCTCAACTTATGCAAGCACTTACGGTGACAATGGATGTAGTTCCTGTCAATTTTTTTGATTCGCTGGCAATACCTTCTCAGGTGAAAACCATTTTGATTGTTGCTCCAAAGGATACATTTCCTGCCTCCCATCTTGCGATGCTGGAGAAGTTTGCCGCAGGTGGCGGGAAAATTGTAGCTGCACTTAATACCACAAGTTTCAATCAGCAGTCAGGTGAGGTTACAAAACTTGCGACAGGACTCGAAGATTTTTTCAAGGACAAAGGGATCTCAATAAAACATGATCTGGTCTTCGACTACAGTTGTGCTTCCATTATGGTTTCGCAGCAGTCAGCCGGAGTGGTTTTCCAGACCCCCGTTAAGTTTCCGCTTTTCCCTGTCATAACCACATTTGCACCAATATCACCATTAAAGGGTCTCGAAGGGGTGACCATGATGTTTCCTGCCAGCATCGACACCATCGCGGGAAAAGGCTTCAGGTTCACACCGCTCGCAGTAACCTCCGATCGCACGGGACTCGAACAGGTGCCGATGAAAGTCGATCTCAACAGGGAATGGTCGGCTGCAGAGTTCAGAATTTCCAAAGTGATCGTTGCTGTTTTAGCAGAATCAGTAAAAGGAAGCCAGGGCGGCAAATTTCTTGTGATATCGGATGGCGATCTGGTAGTGAACGGCGAAGGAAATGAAGCACAAAATTTACAGGCAGACAATATCAATTTAGTAGCCAATATGGTTGAGTTTCTTACCGATGATTCGGGACTGGCACAACTTCGAAACAAAAATGTTACTCAAAGGCCCATCGATCCGGCTATTGGTGATGGAGCCAAGGTGATAATAAAATACCTCAATTTCCTTGCACCGGTCATTCTTTCGATAATGTTCGGGTTATACAGGTACAGCAAGAGGAAGACATTAAGAGAGACCTTGGAAGATGAATCCTGGACATCTGTTGATGATGAGGGAAAAGAATAATGCTTTTCGCCAAATCTGCAAAGAAACTTTATATCGTCCTCGGTACCATTTTATTAGTAACTGTTTTGGTACTGCTGATCAAGAGTTTTGGAAGTGGTAAAAGTGATTCGGAATCCGGCTTCCCTTCGTTTGATACAGCCAGGGTAACGATGATGAAGATGCTTCCTAAAGGGGGTAACGGCGAAATAATATTTGCAAAAAAGGCGGGTGCCTGGTCGATAACAGCTAAAATTCTAAATGACAAGCCGGTTCAGGCTTCCTCTCAGAGAATTGAGGGGATGATCGGACTGCTTTCAGGCATGAAAATAATAAACCTTGTCTCCCGAAATATTGAGGATCTCAAGAAATACGGTCTCGATACCGGAGCTACCGTCGTCCGGCTTTTTTCGGGGGAAGAAAACATTTTCGAAGTGTCAATCGGACGAAGTGAAATGCTGTCACCCCAGGAGATGGGAACTTATGTGAAAGCTGCCGGTTCAAACGATGTGTATCTCGTCTCCGGTTTCCTCGACATGATGTTCAATTCTGATGTGTCGCTCTACCCTGACAGAGTGCTTACATTTGGCGGGGCTGAGTCGTGGCAGGAGATAAAGTTTTCCGGAAGTGAAGATTTCCTTATGAAAAGGAATGTAACCGACTGGGAAGTGGAGGGAAAAAAACTTGACTCTGCCCGGATAACAGAATATTTGACTACATTTGCCAGGCTCGAAGGAAATGATTTTGTGAATGACTTTTCTCCCGGTGAAGGAGAGAAGCCTTTTGCCAGAGTGGATGTAAAAACAGTTTCGGGTCGACACTTCGGAATAGAAGCCTGGAAAACAAAAAATGACACTCTGATTTTCACCACACTGAATCCGGGGGCATTTTTCAGAAGCGGTGAAGATGGTTTATACAAAAAGGTTTTTCCCGGATTGAAGAACCTTAAATAACAATTTTGGATACGAAAGGAGCGGGTTATGGTAACTCTAAAACCCGGTATATTTGCCGGATTCGACAATATTATTTGCGGATTCAGCACCATCATTGACGATGGAGCTGAGGCACCCTATTTTTTCAATCAGTCGTTATCCGTTGGTGATGATGAAAAAAAAGTTCTCTCAAACAGGAAACGCTGGCTTGAGAGTCTCGATATAAAACCGGAAAACTGTGCTACCCAGAAACAGGTGCATGGTGACACGATAAGGTTTATTACCGAGGGAGGGATGAAGGGTGAAAGCGATGCCATGATTACAGATAAACCGGAGATTGGAATACTGATCAGTTCTGCAGACTGCCCGGCGGTTTTTGTATATGATAAAAAGCAGCATCTTGTTGCGGGTATTCATTCCGGCTGGAGAGGCACTTCGCTTAAAATTGTTACCAAAACCATCAACACGATGAAAAACGGAATGGGTTCCAAGGCGAAAGATCTCTATTGCTACATCGCCCCTTCTATTTCTCAGGCGCATTATGAAGTTGGGGAAGAAGTCGCCGAACTTTTTGATGAGAGATATCTGATACCCAGAGGTGAGAAATTCCTGCTTAATGTTCCACGGGCAAATTATGACATGCTCATACATGCCGGTATTCCGAAAAGCAACATTCAGTTGTCAAAGCTTTGTTCTTATAAGTACAGCAATCTTTTTCACAGCTACAGACGCGCCGGTGCAAAATCAGGCAGGGCGTCAGGTATCATCGCTCTGAAATCAATCTGATGAAAATAACACCCTCAGTTGTTTTAAGTTATGTAGCTATATGCCTTATTTGGGGATCGACATGGCTGGTGATAAAGATTGGCATGGAGTCTCTTACGCCCTTCATGTCCGCAGGATTGAGATTTCTGGTAGCTTCCACCGTGATATACGCGGTTGTAAAAATCAGGAATATCCCTTTCTCCCGGGATAAAGTTGCCATTAAAATCTACTGGGTCATGGGATTTTTCTCATTTCTTGTGCCTTTTGGTCTGGTTTACTGGGGTGAACAGTATATTAATTCGGGATTGGCTTCAGTTCTCTTCGCAATCTATCCTTTTTGTGTAGCCATTGTCGCGCATTTCAGTCTTCAGGATGAGCGATTCAGCAGGATGAAGCTGATCGGCATGATCACAGGATTTCTTGGAATCGTGGTTATTTTTTCGGACAGCCTGAAGATCGACCTCAATTTTTATGAAGTGGCGGGTATGGCTGCAGTTCTCGGAAGTGCCGTTGTTCAGTCATTTGTTGTCGTTCTCATCAAAAAAGAGGGGAGCCATCTTCATCCTTTGTCGATGAATCTCGTTCCCATGGCGGTGGCTTCGGCAGGTTTTATCATCAGCTCATTTCTATTTGAGGATGTATCGAAGAACATATTTGACCTTGCGGGTATTGGTTCTGTGATTTTTCTCGGCATTTTCGGCTCAATTGTGACTTTCACAATATATTACTGGCTATTAAAGAAAGTCAGTGTCCTACTGATGTCGCTTATCGCATTCATCACACCAATTATCGCCCTGATTTTGGGAGGTCTCGTGTATGGTGAGAAACTCACATTCAACCACCTAATGGGGAGTGCTCTCGTGCTTGCCGGTTTGCTCCTTTCCCAGTCAGAACTTATCAGAAAACGAAAACTTACTTAAAAATGATTAATATAATAAGAATAAAAAAAGCCTCTTTTTACGCATATCATGGAGTGATGAAAGAGGAACAGCGCGTCGGCGGGAAATTTGAAGCCGATATCGACATGTACATTAATTTTTCCGCAGCAGGAGTATCGGACGATCTTCACAAAACAATCAACTACGAGACGGTTTACAACTACCTCCTCAGCATCGCACAGGCAAAAAAAAGCTACCTTATCGAAACAGTTTCATATAAAATCTGTGAGCTTCTTTTTGAAAAATATGATAATCTTGAGAGACTGATAGTAAGAGTCAGGAAGAACAATCCTCCAATTGGTGGGGTTGTCGATTCTGTTGAAGTGGAGATAGACACCACCAGATCTGAGTTTTTTGCTTCACTTCAAAAGTTGACCGGTTCCGCACAAGGGTGATGAATTAATTGAACAAAGTGTTTTTGGCTTTAGGCAGCAACCGGGGTGACAAGTTTCAGTATCTTCTGAAGGCACTTAACCTTATAAACTGTTTGCCCGGCACTTCAATTGTCTCACTTTCGCCCGTCTATGAAACTTTTCCGTATGGCGTAATAAGTCAGGATGAATTTCTGAATATGGCGGTTGCGGTTTTTTCTGAGTTGACACCAAGACAACTTCTGGTCGCTCTGAAAACCATCGAGCAACAGACAGGGCGCTTGGAGCGGGAAAGATGGCATGAAAGGGAAATCGATATCGATATTCTCCTCTATGGTGACCTGGAAGTGGACGAGGCTGACCTCAAAATACCTCACAGGGAATTGCTTAAAAGAGACTTTTTTATATTGCCACTTCTTGATCTGGAACCAGGCATATCCCTTCCCGGCACCGGTATATTTTTGAAGGATCTGGAAATAACAGTGAAGAAACCGTATATTAAGGGCTTGAACAGGAAATTTTTTGAAATCAAAAATGGTTTGGTTTGCCTGAATGAGCAGTGATATCAATTATATAGCAGTTGAAGGCGTGATTGGTGCCGGAAAAACCTCACTTGTAAGAAAACTGCAAAAGAAATTAAACGCCAGGATGATTCTTGAGAATCACGATGAGAATCCCTTTCTTGCAAAATTCTACAAAAACAGGAAACGGTATGCTTTTCAGACTCAAATGTTTTTCCTGATCAGCAGGTATAAACAGCTCGAGGATCTTCGCGAAGAATCCATTTTCTCCAGTCATATTGTCGCCGACTACATTTTCGAAAAAGATCTTCTCTTTGCATGGTTAAATCTTGACAAAGAAGAATTGCGGCTTTACAATGAGATTTTTCCCAAACTTGCACAGAACCTTCGGAAGCCGGATCTTGTTGTATATCTAAAGGCTGACATTGACCGTCTTCTCGCAAATATCAGAAGACGTAACAGAAGTTACGAGCTGGATATGGACGAAGGGTACATCGCTGACCTTTCAGACCTCTACAGCGAATATTTTTTAAGATACGACAAAACTCCTCTCTTGATAGTAAACTCTACTGAGATAGATTTTGTTAATAATGAACATGACTTTGAAGATCTTTATAAACAGATTTTCAGAGAAGATCGAACACGAATTGAGTATTTTCATCCCGAAGGCAAGGCTTTATTGTGAGAAAAATATTTTTAGTTTTAACCGGCATACTGATGTTTTATGCAGTGCGGATTTTATTTAAAAAGCTAAAACGAACAGCAGACAGACAATCATACAGAGAGAGAATGGGTGAACCCCAAACCGTTCTTTCAGGTGGCAAAGGGAGATCGTTCCGGACCGACCGGGTTGTCGAGGATGCTGAATACACCGAAATAAGCGGTGATTCTGTAAAGTAATATGAACAGATTTGCCGGGGCATTCTACCGTCTTTTTTTTTCACCACTCCCTTACAAACCGGAATTTGAAAAAGACCCGCGAAAAATACTTATAATCAGACAGCACAACCAGCTTGGTGATCTTCTTGCGAGCAGTTCCCTTTTCCGGGCACTAAAAAAGAAGTTCCCCCTCTCCCACATTACACTTATTGTCAGTCCTGCAAACAAAGATGCTGTAACGAAAAATAAATTCATCGACAGAGTGATAGTTTTCGAGAAGGCAAGGCATCTTAATCCGGTTGAGTTTTTTCGATTCATATCCGTTCTGCGGGAAGGGTATGACTGGGTGCTGGTTCCGGTAACAGTTTCAATTTCTTTCACCAGCAATTTGATGGCAGGTATTGCGAAAGGGAAGTTGAAAGCGGGAGCCAACTGGCTTGACGGCAAGTATAACGAGTCTGCATTTTTCTTCAACAAAAAAATTAATCTCGACTGGCGTTTGCAGCCCGACCTTCACATCGCCGAAAGAATTCTCGATATTGTGAAACCACTCGGTGTAGAACCTGCCGGCTACTCACCTGAAGTCAGTTTCGACGGCGAAGATGAAGAAAAAGCGATAAAGTTTCTTACCCGTTTCGAAGAGCACAACCAAAGATGCATCATCGGACTCCACACAGGTGCCGGAAAGATACCCAACAGATGGTATCACAAAAATTTTGTAAAGTTGATAAAAGAATTGAAAGCCAACTGGGACGCCTGCATCTACCTGACGGGGAGCAGTGCCGACCTTGCGATTATTGAGAAAATAAAAGAGGAACTGAATTTCACAGTCCTCGAATTTATTGATAAATCGATTCCTGAAGTGGCGGCTCTAATCTCCAAATCCGATCTTTTCATAACAAATGACACAGGGATAATGCATGTGGCGGGCTCCACATCCACCCCTCAAATTTCCCTTTTTGGTCCGACAAATCCTTTTGTCTGGGCACCGATGGGAAAAAACAAGGTTTTTCTGCAGAGGTCTGATATAATTGACAATATCACGGTCAACGAAGTTTTTGATATCGCAGGCAGACTTTTGTCCCAATCTCCAAAGATCAATAAAAATGCTTAAAAATAATTTTGCTGTTCTCGATATAGGCTCCAATTCCTTCCACATCATCATTGCAAATTCACCCGATGGAAGAAAATTCGAGATTATCGACAGGGAAAAAGCTGTTCACCGCCTCTCCTCAAAAGACGGCTACGGCAGGTCTTACATAAAAGATCAGGACATAAAACAGGCGATAAAACTGATCGACCTCTTCAAAACTAAAGCTGTAATGAACGGTGCAACCATCAGAGCTGTGGCGACAAGTGCAGTGCGTGAAGCCATAAATCAGGACGAATTTGTCGAAACAGTCTTCGAAAAAACCGGAGTAATGGTTGAAGTAATCGACGGACACAGGGAGGCTGAATATATCTACAGCGCCGCGCGACATTTTCTGCACTTCAAAAATCAGAAAATCCTCTGTGTTGACATCGGAGGAGGGAGTACCGAGTTTATCACCGGTAACAGTCCCAAACCCGGTTTTGTCACCAGTCTTAGAATGGGTGCGGTCAGATTCACAAAAGATTTTTTTCCCGATCTCGAAGTAAAAAAAACCAGCGTGATAGCGGCTTCCCATTATGCCGCAGGTATGGTAGAAGCAATTAAAAAGGATGTGGCGGCAAGTGGTTTCGAAATCGCAATCTTCTCGGCTGGTACAGCCAAATCTGTTCTCTCAATGGCTATCGAAGCGGGACTTGTAGCTCCTGATGAAAAAATATTCAAATATGAAGACCTCGTAAAAGTTACCGATCGCGTTTTGGCTGCCAAAGACATGAAAGACCGTCTTCAAATTCCGGGTCTCGAACCAAAGCGAGCCGATGTGGTCGTCGCCGGTGTAATAATCCTTCGTGCCATCTTCGAAAAACTGGAAATAAAGCAGGCATATTACTCGGAGTTCGCCCTCAGAGAAGGGGTGATACTTGAGTTAATGCAGTAATGCAATAATCCAATAATTTAGGGATATTACTGCATTATTGGATTAGTTGAATCTTCCCGCCTGCTGTCGCATCAAATCTTATAAAACGGAGAAAATTATGAGCTATTATTTCGAAAAAGTTGTTTCGACTGACTATAATGAGACTGTCGAAGCTGTAACTGTGGCATTGAAGGTTGAAGGATTTGGCGTGCTGAGTGACATTGATGTGCAGGATACTTTGAAAAAGAAGATTAATGCCGATGTCAGAAAATACAGAATTCTGGGAGCCTGCAACCCACCTTTCGCCAATAAGGCAATTCACATCGAAGAAAATGTCGGTTTGATGATGCCATGCAATGTCCTGATTCAGGAAACGACTGACGGTAAAATCAGAGTATCGGCTATTAATCCCAAAAATGCCATGGGTGCGATCGGAAATGACAACCTCGCTGAACTTGCAAATGAGATCTCAGCAAAACTGGAGAGAGTTATTGAAGGGTTGAGGTGATTCCCTAAGTTGACCGAGGCTAAATTAATTTTCACAGACAGCCTCTTTTTTGAAAAACAGTTTTTTTAGTTCGCTAAAGATTTGCAAATTTTAGTTGTAAAAAGGTAAAATTTTGTGAGTGATTTTTTTTTACCTAAAGCTGCAAAAAATCTCTTTTTAAAAACTGAGAAATCACATTAAATCAGTTACTTCCCCTCTTAACGATTTGTTAACATTGAATTTTAATGATGTTAAAATTCCCTGCCGTAATTTTAAAGACTTGAATATTTTTTTTTCAAACAATCAAACAACAATCAGGAGCAAAGTATGAGATCTCTTTACAGATCTTCGCTGGCAACATTGTTTGTAGTTTTCTTTGCACTTCAGGTACATGCCCAGGTAACCACCTCGACAGTATTCGGAAATGCAATTGACGACAAGAACAGTGCTCTTTCCGGTGTGGTTATCCGCGCTAAACATCTTCCCACAGGAACTGTTTACGGCACCACATCAAGAGAAAATGGCAGCTATAACATATATGGTCTTAAACCGGGTGGACCCTACGAAGTAATCGCTTCGTATGCCGGAAAGAAAACAGTCGAACTGAAGGGAATCAACCTTGAACTGGGTCAGAACCTTCGTTTGGACTTCACAATGCTGGAATCAGCCCTCGTAACAGAGGAAGTGGTGGTTACTGCAAAAAGTGACCCGATAATGACCGAAACCAAAACAGGTTCCGCTCAGACGGTCGCTACAGAAACAATTGAAAATCTTCCAACCATCAGCAGAAGATTCCAGGATTTCTCGAAACTCTCACCTCTTTTTTCCGGAGCTGATCTCTCGGCTGCAGGTAAATCAAGCAGATACAACAATATTCAAATAGACGGTACCCAGTACAATGACCTTTTCGGTCTTGGCAGTTCGGGTACACCCGGTGGATCAGCCGGAACCAATCCTATCAGCCTTGACGCTATTCAGGAGTTCCAGGTAGTGGTTGCACCTTATGATGTAAAACTCTCCGGTTTCACCGGTGGTGGTATAAACGCTATTACAAGATCAGGAACCAACACTTTCTCGGGATCAGTTTTCGGCTACGGCAGAAACCAGTCACTCGTTGGAAAGAGTCCTGATGCATTAAAGACCAGCTATCCTGACTTTACAGAATATCAGGTTGGCGGAAGAATCGGCGGTCCGATAATTAAAGACAAGCTCTTCTTCTTCGCAAGTGCAGAGCTTACCAAATATACCAGACCATACTCAAATGTCTCCCTCACCGCAGGTTCAGCAGGAATGGCTGCTTATGCAGATTCGATTCAGGCTATCATGCTTGGTAAGGGTTACGATCCGGGTTCTTACGGATCAGTCGATCTTAAAAGACCTTCTACAAAGTTCTTTGCTCGTTTGGACTGGAACATGAATGAAAACAACAGATTCACCTTGAGACACAATTTTGTTGACGGATCTGATGACATTCTCGCAGCAAGAAACCTTAACAATGCCCTCTCATGGGGTTCATATACATACAGACTTGCTTCAGTAACCAATTCCACCGTTCTTCAGTGGAACTCAACTATCAGCAACAACATGTCAAATGAGTTGATCGTTGGCTACACAAGAATCAGAGACAAAAGAGAACTTCCATTTGCTGAAGCTCCTGAAATCGAAATCCGTCAGGGTGGAAACACCTACAGACTTGGACCCGACAGATTCTCACCTGCGAATAAACTTGATCAGGACATCATTGAGTTCACCAACAACTTTACATGGAATGTTGGCAATCACATCCTTACTTTCGGTACACATAACGAATTCTACACATTCTCGAATCTTTTCATCCGTTCATTCTACGGATACTATGTGTTTAATTCCTTCACCGATTTCAAAAATTCCACTGTCGGTTCATATCAGAGAGCATTCGCAAGAAGCGGTGACTCTTATGACAACAGACCTTCTGCTGATTTCAGCGCAAACCAGTTTGGTCTTTATGCACAGGACGAATGGCAGGTTAATGGCGCACTCAGACTTACCTTTGGTATCAGAGTTGACATGCCTACATTCCCCAAAACTCCTGCTGCCAACGATTCAGTATCAAAATACTTCAGCGGATACAGCACAAGCGGTGTTCCTGATGGAAAACTTCTTTTCTCACCAAGAGCAGGTTTCAACCTTTCTCTTACCGAGGACAGAGCTGCTCAGTTAAGAGGCGGTCTTGGTATCTTCACCGGTAAGGTTCCTTATGTTTGGGTTTCAAACAATTTCGCAAATACAGGACTTCTTACTGCTGAACTTTCCGGTGCAGCCGGAACAGTATTCACACTCGATCCAAGAAACCAGCCAAAAGTTGGTGACCCCGGAACAGGCGCACCAAGCCTTATTTCCGAGATCAATATGATCGATCCTAACTTCAAATTCCCGCAGTTGTTCAGAATTAACGCTGCTTACGATCAGAAACTTCCCTGGGATTTCATCGGATCACTTGAAGTTATCTATTCGAAAACCCTTAATGAAGTTATGTACGAGAAACTCAACATCAGAAACTTCTCTTCTCCTACATACATAGCTTCAGAATCAAACAGACCTGTTTACGGCGGTACTGATGCTAAAAACAACAACTTCAGAGATGTACTTTCTCTTAAGAACACTTCCGAAGGTTATCAGTTAAACTTTGCTGTACAGTTCCAGAGAAGTGTTGCAAGAGGTCTTTCGGTTAACTTTGGTTATACACACGGTGTGGCTAAAGACATGAACAGCACCACTTCATCACAGGCTGTTTCTCAGATGAGATTCAATCCTGTAAAAGGCGATCCGAACAATCCTGAACTCACAACTTCACTTTATGAAATCAAGCACAGATTCTTTGCTTCAGTTTCCTATACTCATGAATTCTTCTCGAATGCTCCTACAACTGTCTCCTTGTATTACAACGGACAGAGTGGTGCTCCATTCTCATTCATAGTAAACGGTGACTTGAACAACGACGGTTTCGATCAGAACGACCTTTTCTATGTTCCGACCGAGGCTGAACTTGCCAATAGAACCTATCAGCTTGGTGCTGTAACAGGTGGTGCTTTCGTTCCGACTGCTTCAATGTACACACAGCTTGAATCGTACATTCAGAATAATGAATACCTCCGTACACACAGAGGCATGATCTCTGAAAGAAATGGTGCCCGCAACCCCTGGAGAGATATTTTTGATCTCAGACTTGCTCAGGAAATCCCAAGCATCATGAATCACAAATTCACCATTACCCTCGACATCCTCAATGTTCTCAATCTCATCAACAGTGATTGGGGATATGATGAATCAATCTTCTCGACATCGAATGTTGTTAGAATGGTCAATAGAAGTGTCGGCGGAAAACCTGTTTACTCATTCTCTGCTCCTACTACCAATGTTCCCTGGGCAGCAAGTGATGTCAACAGCCGTTGGGCAATGCAACTTGGTGTGAGATACACCTTTTAATAGCTATTAGCTATGAGGTATGAACTATGAACTGAATTGCAAATAGTTTGTGCTGTCGTTTTAAGCTGCTTCGGAAACGGGGCAGCTTTTTTAAAGCTATGATCTATGAGGTATGAACTATGAGCTGAATTGCAAATAGTTTGTGCTGACTTTTTGAGCTGCTTCGGAAACGGGGCAGCTTTTTTTTGAGCATGTATTGCTTTTGGTGATTTTTTTTGACATGTTTAGGGTGTGAGGAATTTATCTTTTTACCTTGAACGATATAAAAAAGAGATCGCCATGAAAAGATCATTAATTTTCGCGATGTTGCTCACCTGTGCTGTCTGTGCACAAGGATTCTGGATTCAAACTCAACTGCCCGCCACCGGTTCAATCAATTCAATCGCCATCTCACCGGGTGGTACACTCTTTGTCGGTACTGAATTCGCTGCTGCCGGAAGCGGCGTCTTTAAATCGACAAACGACGGACTTACATGGACACTTGCAAACAACGGACTTACCTCCTCGACAATTAAAGTGGTGGCAATGGGGGGAAGTAATGGCGATTTGTTTGCGGGATCATCAAGTCTCTTCCGCTCCACCAACCAGGGAGCATCATGGACCGATATAGGTAACAGTCTCTCGACACCTTATGTCAGGGCTATTGATTTCGACGACAGCAACTATATATATGTCGGCACGGAAGGTGGTGGAGTATTCAAGTCAACGAACAATGGAAGTTCATTCACATTTTCAGGTCTCTCTATTTTCAATGTTAAAACCCTTCATTGCGACAATTTTGGATTTATCTATGCGGGAGGCGGCAACCTCTACAGGTCATCAAACAGAGGAGCCACCTGGTTTGTTTTTAATACGGGAATGCAGGGAACAACTGTTGAAGAGATCGTAAGCAACAATATTGGCTATGTCTATGCCGGAACCTATGGTAACGGAGTATATCGCTCGACAAACAGCGGACTTTCCTGGGTGCCGGTGAACAACGGTTTGACAAATCATAATGTAGTTTCTCTTGCAATCAATTCATTGGGATACTTGTATGCCGGCACTTATGACGGCGGGGTATTCTGCTCCAAGGATCAGGGGGAGAACTGGACAGAGGTATCATCGGGCCTTAATACAACCGGTATTCCGACACTTGCATTCAATCCCTCGGGGAATATTTTCGCCGGCTCGAGCGATGGAAAAGTATTCAAAAGTACCGGCTCCACCACTTCCCTGAAGGAAGATGAACAGCAACCTTTAAGCTTCACCCTTTCACAAAATTACCCCAATCCGTTTAATCCTGTAACTGTGATAGAATACACTTTAACGGAAACTTCTGAAGTGGTTTTGAAGATATTCGCTGTTGACGGCACAAAAGTTGCGACACTCCATGAAGGGGTAAAAGCTCCCGGCAAACACCGAATTCTTTTTGACGGCAACGCGCTCTCTTCAGGAGTTTACAGTTACGCTCTGTTTGCAGGAAAAGAAAGGATGGTTAAGAAATTCGTTTTGGCAAAATAAACAGAATTAATTATTAGTTTTGAGTTATGAATTATGAGCTAATTTAGCTATGATCTATGAAGTATGAACTATGAGCTGACTTCCAGAGCCCTTGTATCGACATGTGGGTAGAAGCCCTTGGGGCGACATGTGGATAGAACCCCGGCGACCACACTTCAAAAAAGCCCTTGCGGCGACATGTGGGTAGAAGCCCTTGCGGCGGCATATGGGTAGAAATATTCCTAAATCCCCTGAATTCTCCCCTCTCATCTTAGGAGAGGGGGTTGGGGGTGAGGTTGGAGAAGCTAATACCTAATACCTAATAGCTAATCAGGTATAACCTCCAGCGCCGGATGTACATCTCTTTTGAGGAGGCTTTCGATTGCGGAGAGGGTGCCTCTTTGTGCACTCGGGCAGCTTCCGCAGGCGCCTTGATATCTGACTTTGAGGGAGTATCCTTCGAGTCCGAGGATTTCGAGACCGCCACCATCGTAGGCAAGTGCGGGAACGACTTTTTTATTCAATACATCGGATATCTGTTTCAGAAGTTCGCTGGTATTTTCATCCATTCCTTCGGGGGTTGCCTCCTCGGGGATCAGTTTTTCATCGAATTTGCTTAAAAACATCAGGAAAGGTCTCTGGATTTTTCCCCAGTCATATCCTTGTTTCTTCTCTATCGTTATGAATTTGTCCATATAAAATACGGACGCAACACCCTCGAGTTCGAAGATACCTTTAGCCAGCATATCCTGTTCGGCATCCTGTGGATTGCTGTATTGTCTCGAAGTGAAGTGGAGCAGCTTTTGATTTAGGACAAATTTAATTGCGTGTGGATTTGGAGTAAGTTCAACATCAACTACATGTAACATGGTAACCTCTGTGTACGGAAACCGTACTTGTTCTGCCCTTTTTGGGCGATTTAATCAACGGGACTAAGTCAGTTTATGGTTGAAAAATGCGTATTTTGCTATGCAATATAATTAAAATTTGGCGCTCAAGATATGAAAAAAATAATGATCGTTTTTACCGGCGGAACCATTTCAATGAAAGTTGATTCGGAAACAGGCGGTGCCGTTCCACATCTTACAGGTGGAGATATTATCGAAATGATTCCCGAACTCGGTTCTCTGGCAGAGATCGATTTTTACGACTTCGGGAAATATCCCGGTCCCCACATGACCCCCGAACTGATGTTTGAACTGGCACTTACAGTGCAGGGGATGATTGATGACGAGAATTTCGATGGTATCATCATTACTCACGGAACCGATACTCTCGAAGAAACGGCATATTTTCTCGATCTTTATCTTGAGACACATATTCCTGTCGTTCTTACGGGTTCAATGAAGAACAGTTCCGATCCCGATTGGGATGGACCTCAAAATCTGATTGATTCCATTTACACATGTTTGAACAAAAACAGTCGTGACATGGGGGTTCTTGTTTGTTTGAATGGTGAAATCAATGCCGCAAGCGAAGTGACCAAAACGCATACAGAAGACGAGGAAACATTTGCTTCACTCGATTTTGGCAGTCTCGGTTTTGTTGACAGGGGGAGGGTGATTTTTAACCGGGCTCCCAGAAGGCTTGAAACGATTAAGACCGGAAAAATAAACTCAAATGTGGATTTGTTAAAGTGTTATGCCGGTATGGATGCCAAATTTTTCAGATACTCGGCTGACAGTGGTGTTGATGGTCTGGTGGTAGAGGCTCTCGGGGTGGGTAATGTCCCTCCGGCAGTATTTGAGGGAATCGAATATCTCCTTGAGAAGGGAATTCCGGTTGTTCTGGTTTCCCGTTGTCCTGCCGGTGAGACGGATGATGTTTACAGTTATCCGGGAGCGGGGAAGTGGTTGCGGGAAGCAGGAGTCATATTTGCAGAGTATCTAAACGGTCAGAAGGCAAGGATAAAACTTATCCTCGCCCTTGGAAAAACGGGTGACCATTCAGAACTGGAGAGAATTTTTTATTGAGCTGATGCGGCAAATTTACAGTCAATTGAACTGTACAAACCCTTTTTGGAAATAATCATCCGGTTCGGGAATGCTTCTTCGACATCCTGGTTATGGGCAACTATAAATACCTGCTTAAACCAGTCGGAAATTTTTGAAAGGGCAAACATCAAATCCGCTCTTCTGCCCTCATCTTGTGAGCCAAAAACCTCGTCAAGAGCGAGGAATCCCATATTGCCGGCACCGCTCATGTTTATTATGTGTCGGCTCACTGCAATTCTGAGGCAGACCGCAGCAAGGTCTTTCTCACCACCTGAAAGAGTTTCGATAAGTGCTTCCTTGTCATCCCTCATGACTTTTATATCGTAGTTTTCAGTATCGATGTGTAACCCGTTGTATCTTTCCTTAGTAATTTCCACAAAAAGCCTGTTGGCTTCCTGGGAAATTTTAGGTATTGCCTCCGAAGTTATTCTCGCCTTAAAATTATCTATGATTTCCTTGAAGATTTTATATTTCTCAACTCCGGTACGAAGTTGTTCGAAAGAGCTTTTTCGCTCCTCATTTTCATTTAAAGTGGTTTCAGCAGCCGAAACCTCACTTTTTATCAGGTTGAGTTTTATTTCAACTTTGTGGGCGGCATCCACCAGATTGAGGTGCTCCTGCCGTTTCTGTTTCAGCAAGGAATCTGCAGTAACAAGTTCATCAGCATTGAAATTCAGTTCGACTAAATTGTTCTGTTTAGTCGTGAGCTTTGCCTTCGATTCATTCAGGGTAGCGAGGTAATCGGAGAGATGTTGCTCCTGAGCGGGTAGAGTACCGATTTCACCCAGCATTTTCTGGTATGAGTCATTTTGTGTTTCAGCGGATTTTACCTCTTCACCGAGCCTTGTGAAGGCTTTGCTGTCGAAATCTCTAGGACCGACTGCATTCAAATCCCGAACAGCCAAGGATATTTTTGCAATTGTTTTTTCACGATTTTCAGACAGAGTTGTCAGTTGTGCCCTGTCGTTTACGAGTTTCACAATGGTTTTGCCCAAGTCGGAAATTTCGTCCTGGAGGTTTTTTACATCTGCCCGTTTCTCCGACAGATTCTTTTTAACCTGGGATTCTCTCTCACCGATCTCTGCGATCAAGTCATTTAGCTCAGCAATTTCGGCTTTGTATTTTTTTATGAGTACCGGTTTCTGAGTACCAAGTTCTCTTTCACACTCGGGGCATGTACCTGCTGCATCGAGTCCTTCGACATGCTTTAATCGTTCAATTGTCTGCTTAAGGCGTGCGTCATGTCCGGCAATTTCTTTCCCGAGATCGAGAGCATTGGCATTTAAGAGACTCTCTTCTCTTTCGAACCCCTCCTTAATCACGGTTTTCAGTTGCAGGTCATTTGGTGCATTCTCCATGGTCGCAATTGTGGCAGAGAGTCTTGCAATCTGTTCCTCGATACTGGCGAGTTCGGTTTCCGCTTTGGTTTTATTAGAGAAGATGCTCTCATAGAGGGCTGCATTTTCCTTTTTAGTCTGCATCTCTGCCTGTTCAGTCCTCAATCTTTGCAGGATTTCCACTACAGGTGAAAGTTTCTCTGCCTTTAATCGCAGATTTTGAAGGCGGGAAATTTCAACCTCGGTGGAAGAAATGGACTCTTCTGTTTTTAAGATTGCGGTCTTAATAGCCGTAATCTCTTTTTCGAGCTTATTATGTTTTTCCTGCAGTTTACGGAGCCCGTCAACCTTTTGTTGCTGTAATCCTGTTTCAGTTAATTTTGCATCAACAGATTGTTTAAGTTGATTGTGCTCTTGGGTAAGCGCCGCAAGCTCGTTTTTCTTTTCCTGTATCAGCTCATTAAGATCAGCGATTCTTTGATCATCCAGAAGGAGACTTGCAGCCGCTTCCATCTCATATTTGAGTGTTTTTAGTTTATTGCCGGCAGTTTTGCTGATAGCATCAAGCCTGTCGAAACCGAGCATCTTTCTTATTTCTGTGACTCTATCACCCGGTGAGGATGCAAGAAGCCCGGCGGTCTCTTTTTGTTTCGCAAAGAAAGAGTTAACGAAGCTGTCT
Source organism: Ignavibacteria bacterium (assembly GCA_017302895.1). Lineage (NCBI taxonomy): Bacteria > Pseudomonadati > Ignavibacteriota > Ignavibacteria > Ignavibacteria bacterium. Next base: position 440,977 of record JAFLBV010000003.1, read on the forward strand.
TTATCGAGTTTGATTATTTTATAAAGCTCTTTTGCCACATCTGTGGCGTTCTCAGCCAGGGGCGAGGCATCATCCTTATCGATTCTGTATAAACCAACTTTCGTAGTCTGAGCAACTCCTCTTAATGCTCTTTTTACGACATATTTAATATTCCTTTCCACGAACTCGAGCTCAACTTCCACAGGCTCTGCAGCAAGGGCATTATCATTTTTAAGCTGGGAGAGATTGACACCTTTGAGGGGTCCGAACAGAGCGAACGAGATGGCATCGAAAACCGTAGATTTCCCAGCGCCATTTCTTCCGACAAGACCGGTAAGCCCGTTCGGAAAATTGATGGTTTCGTCCTTATACTGCTTAAAATTTTTCAGTTTTAATTTATTGATTAACATTGTTATCCACCTGTACTAAGTCATCAAAAAGTTGAGTAGCTTCATCTTTGAATTTATTAAAATCGTCCGGATCAGGGAATGCTGCACGGAGATCTCCAATCAATCTTTCGAGGAGGGATTCACTTCCTGACTCGAATTCGATCGCTTCTTCCCCCTTTTTCCTTTTTATTAACCTGAGGACGAGGCATTTCCCGGTCAACTCTAAAATATTTTCACGCATAAAGTCAAATGACTGGTTATCCCGCAAATCTTCAAGGATCACCTTGACAATCGCTTCGGAGAGGTCGTCCCCGTTTACCGCTTTTGTAATTTCACCAATTATCTCTTCCCGGGATTTAGTATCACATTTTTCAACTGTGATGTTCAGATACCGTCTCGTTTCAATCTTCACAAATTTTATTTCGGGAGTCCTGCCGTTCAGGGTCACTTCGACAAAGCCTTTATCATGATCTGCTTCGCCCGCATTTATTCTTTCGGTTGAACCCGCATAGCAGACATTCCCGTAGTTTTTCATATGGTTGAAGCGATGCCAGTGACCGAGAGCGACATAGTCAAAATCTTTCAGTACTTCAAGTCTGTCAGCGGGGAAAATGCCTCCGCCCGGTTCCTCTTCCTTGTAGATGGAAACAGGCATTGAAAGGTGCATCATAAGGATATTGGGTTTCGAAGAGTCGGTGACGGCGATTTTTTGAATCTCTTCGTTGTGGTCTTTGTCAAAAATGATATGCGGGAGCGCATGAAGTATAAATTTCCCACAATCAAGAGTGGAATATTTTTGGTCATAGAAGATTTTGCACCCGTCAAACATTTCATACAGAGCATGAATCGCCTGGGTATCCTCTGATCTTGGAAGGTCATGATTTCCTGCTATCATGTAGAAAGGGATGCCGGCATCGGATAATCTTTTGAATTGTTTGCCTGCTTCGACCATTGCCTTGTTGTAAGGCGAAGGGCGGTGAAAAAAGTCCCCAGTGTGGATAACAAAGTCCGGTTTTACAGCCAGTGCATGGTCAACGACAGCCGCCACAGCTTTATAAGCATCTGCTTCTCTTTCTTTCAAGACAGCCTGGTCGTCGGAGGAATAATCAATAAACCCCAAATGTGAATCTGAAAAATGTATGAACCTTAATGACATTTAATTTGCCTTTATTTGTGATTATCAGCTTGTACTCAGGTAGAGTAAGAATATTACACTTTTTCCGAAACGAAATTAAGAATTTTTTAGATCACAGCCGTTTTTCTCATTTTTTTGTATTTTTAGGGTCAATATTTTAATAAAAAATCCAATATCCACCTGACAGGCAATGAGGAAGGTAAATTTAACTTCTTTTATATGCGGTCTTTAACGAGTCACAGGTATATGATTATGCGAAAAACGAGCTGCAACAGTTTTTTATGGTTATTTTTTGTTTTGATTCTATTTGCAGGAAGAGTTACACATGCACAGCAGGAAAATAATAAGCCCCAGGTAAATCCACCGATCTATATCGCATTCCTTTGGCACATGCATCAGCCGATTTACTGGCCTTATGAAAGTGTTGTCCAAACCGATGCGAATGGTCGCTATCCATTCTCGGTTACTGACATTCACAACCAGAGAATCGGACCATACACTTCCTGGCCTAAAAACGCAGTTCAAAAGGGAATTGCTGCCAACATGCCTCATTTTGGTGCACAGGTCAGTTTTTCGGGATCACTCATTGAAAATCTGAACGCTCTTGAAGCAAACGGTAACGGAAATTTTTTTAATTGGAAATCGAGCTGGAATTTTATAAAGAACCAAACTACTTCACTTGGTAATCCAAGGTTGGACATGGTGGGTTTTGGCTATTTTCATCCATTGATGGGCCTGATTGACTATAAAGACATCAGAAAACAACTGCAATGGCACAAAACGATTTTTTCGCAAAACTTCCCGGGGGGTTACTCCAAAGGTATTTTCCCTCCTGAGAATGCTTTTGTGAACAGGATGATTCCTGCTCTGGCAGATGAAGGGTTAGAGTGGGTTCTGGTTGATAATGTCCACTTCGACCGCACCGCTCAGGGGTATCCTTTCAATACCGGCGGAAACATCTATGAGCCAAACAAAGCTGATGTTTTGAACTCCAACCCGAATGACTGGCTGGCACTTCAGAATATCTGGGCGCCCACAAAAGTATCTGCAGCATGGGGACACAGGCCGCACTTCGTGGAATATGTTGATCCCGCAACAGGACAAAAATCAAGAATTATCGCCGTGCCTGCATCCCGTTATCTCGGAAATGAAGACGGTAGAGGTGGATTTGGTGCATTGAATTACGAGTCGGTCATGAGCCAGTTTGAACAGTACAATACTGACCCCACAAAACCGATTTTGATTGTCCTTCACCACGACGGTGACAACTACGGTGGTGGCACCGATTCATATTATGGCTCCAATTTCCAGAATTTTGTAAACTGGCTGCAGGCAAATCCTTCCAGATTCGTTTGTACCACAATCGAAGACTATCTTGAGATGTTCCCGCCCGATCAGAATGCACCAATTCATGTCGAATCGGGTAGCTGGTCAGGAGCGGACAATGGTGATCCCGAATTCAAAAAATGGCTTGGTGATCCCGGAACAGACGGTTACAGCCCTGACATAAACAGTTGGGGAGTTCTCACCGCCGCTCAAAATCATGTTGCAATGGCAGATAATGTGAATCCAAATGCTACCAATACCCTTAACGCCTGGAAATACCTTCTCGTTAGTGAGGCATCAGATTACTGGTACTGGGACGGTTCTTTGGGAGGTATTTGGGATTCGAACCCTACCCGCGGAGCAAATCAGGCAGTAAATTATGCGAATACTGTCATTGCCGGCGCCCCGGATAATACTCCACCAACGGTGTTTATTCCACAGAGAGAACCTTATAATCCCGGTGCAACAGAGTGGAATCAGCAACAGCCGTCAGATTTTAAAGTATGGACTTATGCTTATGATGTGAAAGGCTTGAAGTCGGTTAAACTCTACTATCGCCAGGATCTTGATGGTGTAAACTCACTTTCGAGCACAGATAACGAAACTTATGCGGGCGGTCCTGAGGTGGGAACCTGGACTGTTTTGGATATGCCGGGAACCACAAAAATATCTCTGACAAATCCTCAACCTGTCGTGAAAGCAAAGGAATATTCCGCAACAATAACCGGATTATCAAACAAGCTGGTCGATTATTATGTGGAAGCAATCGACAGCAACAATAATGTAAAAAGCACAGCCATCCAGCATGTGTGGGTGGGTGCGTACACTCCCGGAGGCGGCGGTGGAACTGGCGTGAGCACTGTAACCTGGTTGCCTTCCGCTCCAACCAAAAACGATACCATCACAGTGACCATTACCAAAGCGGTTCAGGGAGCAAAATTGCACTGGGGTGTTAATCCTCAGGGTTCGAACTGGACAACTCCTAATCAGGCTTACTGGCCTGCAGGAACCACACTTTTTGGCGGATCAGGTCCTGCAGTCGAGACTGTCATGGCAGGTCCTTCGAGTGACAGTTTGCTCACAATAAAAATCGGACCATTCAACAATTCCGCACAGACAGTTGACGGAGTTGCATTTGTAATTCATTACAACGACAATACCTGGAACAACAACAACGGTCAGGATTTCAAGATCAATTTCGGTGGAGGAAGTGGCGGCAGCAACTTTGTAATGGATGGCACACTCGATCAGCAGGCTGTCAGCGTTGGTTCGAACAATGGAGCAAATCTCTACCTCGGCTGGAACAATGGTAACCTGTATGTTGCGACCCAGGCAGCTCCGACACAAGGCAAAGATGTGTTCATCCTGATAACGGATTCACTCAGAAATCCCGTTCCTGCGATGTGGGCAAAGGGTGGAACCGTCCCCGGATGGTCGCTTTTCCTTGCTAACGAAAGTACAAACAACTACACCGCATGGTTTGATGCTTCATCAAATCCCGGTAAAGCCACGGGACAGACACTTGAAGGTCTTGTAAATGTTCAGGCGGAGTTTGGATATACACCCGCAAAACTTTACATAGCAGTACTTCAATACGGAACTCAGGACGCAGGTACACTTCAAAATCAGGTTCCTGCCGGTAACGGTAATGGAAATGTTGAAGGTGCAGAACTTTATCAGTTTGATTACACCCTTACGAGTGTAAAAGAGATAAATCTCAGTTCGCTTTCTCCTGAAAACTATCTGCTGGGACAGAATTACCCGAATCCGTTCAATCCTTCGACCAATCTTCAATACTCGGTTAAGGATGCCGGCAAGGTGAACATTACGGTGTATGATGTGTTGGGAAGAGTTGTTACAACCCTTGTTGATGAATTCAAACCTGCGGGTACCTATGAAGTCAAGTTCGATGCGGGTAAACTTGGGAGCGGAGTTTATTTTTATACGATGACAGTGAACAACTTCAGAGAAACCCGTAAGATGATTTTAAATAAATAAGTTTTAGTTATGAGTTATTAGTTATGAGTTATTAGTATGTCGAATAAGAGTCATGGAATGTAAAGAGAAAGGTTCCACGGATGCCACGGATTTTCCACCGATTTCACGGATGTTTGATTACTCCTTTGCGTTCTTTGCGTCCTCGGCGGTTTTTATCCAAATCTTGACAGAGAAAACTCATAATTCATAACTTATAACTGACTTAACTCCCTTTGCGTCCTTTGCGGTAAAAAAAATTGACAGAAATATATGATGTTAGCTAAATTGGCAGTAAATTTGAAAGCTGAATTGTAATAATTTTGCGACACGAATTCCAACTATATAAACCGGATTAAAAAATGGATTACAGTCAAATAAAACTTGCCGTATTAGGGGTAGGTAACTGGGGTAAAAATCATCTAAAAACAGCAGCGTCTTTACTCCCCCATGAGAATATTACAGTATATGATCCGGGTCTTAAAACCCGCGCAACAGTATCAGCAATCTCTGACAAAATCAGAGTGGTGGATACACTCGAAGAGATACTTAACGATGAAACAATTACTACTGCAATAGTAGCCACACCTGCACAAACCCACTATTTTGTTGCCAAGGGCCTCCTCGAAGCAGGAAAGCATGTCCTTGTGGAAAAGCCAATCACCCTTTATTCAAAAGAAGCAGAAAACCTTGTACATATAGCCGAGAAAAACAATCTCAGGCTGATGGTCGGGCATGTTTTGCTTTATCACGAAGCCGTAAAGCACATTAAAAATGCTGTAGGCAAGGAACTTGGAGAGCTTCAGTACATTTACAGCAACCGTCTTAATCTTGGAAAGATTCGCTCGGAAGAGAATGCTCTTTGGAGTTTTGCACCGCATGATATCGCAATAATTCAGTTTATAGTCGGGGCAAATCCGATAAATGTACATGCACAGGGTTCAGCAGTTATCCAACCCAACATCGAAGATTCCACGGTTACATTTTTAAATTATCCTGAAAACATTTCGGCACACATTTTCGTGAGCTGGCTCCACCCGTTTAAGGAGCAGAGACTGGTTGTTATCGGAAGTGAAGGGATGTTTGTCTTTGAGGACAGCCTTCCTGACAATAAATTGAAATTCTATAAAAAAGGATTTAAAAAAGTAAACGGACAACTGGAGGCATTTGATCAGTCTTTTGAAGTTGTCCAATATGAAAACAAGCCGCCCCTTGCGGAAGAACAGAAACATTTCTACGAGTGTGTGCTAACAGGCAAAACCCCTTTCTCGGATGGAGTCCATGCACTTGAAGTATTAAAAATTCTTGAACAAGCTCAAGAAAGGTTATCAGAATGAGTGAAGAAAAAAACTACTATGTAGATAAACACGCCGTGGTTGACGATGGCGTTGAAATTGGCGAAGGCACAAAGATCTGGCATTTCGCTCATGTACAGTCCGGCTCAAAACTTGGAAAAAAAGTTATCTGCGGACAGAATGTGAATATCGGAAACAATGTGACCATCGGTAATTATGTAAAAATCCAGAATAATGTATCAGTCTATGAAGGTGTTACGCTTGAAGACTATGTTTTCTGTGGTCCCTCAATGGTATTTACAAATATCCTCGATCCACGAAGCAAATACCCGCAGGTTGGAGCAGCATATTACATTAAGACCCTTGTAAAAGAAGGTGCTTCACTTGGCGCCAATTCCACAATAGTTTGCGGACATACCATCGGCAGATTTGCTTTTGTAGGTGCGGGAAGTGTTGTAACGAAAGATGTTCCTGATTTCGCGCTGGTTGTTGGTAATCCGGCAAGAATTATCGGATGGATGAGCGAAGCGGGAGTCCGCCTCAAATTTGATGAAAACGGCGAGGCTTTCTGCGAAAAATCGGGTAAAAAATATAAATTTGAAAACGACAGAGTGAAAGAAGTAGAATAATGAAAGTACCATTGTTAGATCTTAAATCGCAGTACCTCTCAATGAAAGATGAGTTGGATGCTGCTCTTATTGGTGTTGCCGAATCGACCGCATATATTATGGGTCCCGCAGTAAAAAAACTTGAAGAAGAGATGACTCAGTTCCTCGGCTGTAAATATGCCGTGGGTGTTTCATCGGGAACAGATGCACTTCTGCTTGCCCTTATGGCGATTGGTGTTGGCAAAGATGATGAAGTTATCATGCCTACATACTCTTTCTTTGCAACCGCAGGAGTTGTAGCCAGACTGAATGCAGTTCCTGTGTTTGTTGATTCCGATCCTGTAACATTCAACATCGATCCCTCACAGATTGAAGCAAAAATCACTTCCAAAACAAAAGCCATCATCCCTGTTCACCTTTATGGTCAGTCAGCGGATATGGAGCCGATTATGGCAATTGCCAAAAAACACGGTCTCCGTGTTATCGAAGATGGTGCCCAGGCAATTTCCGTTCAGTATAAAGACGGAAGACAGGTTGGAAATATCGGCGATATCGGCTGTTTCTCATTTTTCCCGAGCAAAAACCTCGGTTGTTTTGGCGACGGCGGACTTGTAGTTACCAACGATGATGATCTGATTGATATGATCAGAATCATGAGAGTCCATGGCGGGAAACCAAAATATTACCACAAAGTGATAGGCGGAAACTTCCGTTTGGATTCCATTCAGGCAGCAGTTCTTTCTGTTAAACTTCCACATCTGAACGACTGGTCGGCAAAAAGACGCGAAAACGCCGCTTATTACACAAAACTTCTTATTGAAGCCGGTCTTGCAGAGGAAGCAGGCAGAATCAAATTTGACGACAAAAACAAAGTCCTCATTCCAAAAGCGGTTTATGAAGGTTCGGATTTGGTTAACTACCACATCTACAACCAGTATGTGCTCCGTGTCGAGAGAAGAAATGCTCTTAGAGCCTTCCTGACCGAAAAAGGAATCGGAAACGAAGTTTATTATCCTGTTCCGTTCCACCGTCAGGAGTGTTTTGCTCACCTCGGTGCGAAGGATGCGGATTATCCCGTTGCCAATTGTGCAGCTACCGATTCATTTGCTGTTCCTATCTATCCTGAACTTACAAAGGAAATGATGGAATATGTTGTTGATTCAATCGCTGAATTCATCAAAACCTCCGACAACCTTCCGATGGAATGTGGTCACTGCGATTGCATGAACAGATAGTTATTTATGAGTTTTGACTTGTAAATTATAAGTTGACATTCGAATAATTGTGGATTTAAAGCTGTCATCAGAAATGGTGGCAGCTTTTTTTTGCAGGTATCTGTCGTATTAATTAAGACCTGGTTGGTCTCAACAAAATCAAAAAGTTTAATAAAATGAATAACGCCAAATTCTTAATTCTGTCAGTCTTGCTCTCGTTTTCAGTCTTTGCACAGAACAGGCCGGGAATCGACTACTTCCCGTACATCAGTTTTTTTGACCAGTATATAAATGCCAAATTTGGTGTTGAAGCGTGGGGTGACAAAGAAAACAATGTATTGCAAAGGGTTAAGCCCGTATACGAGATGATGAAAGCAGCCGGAATTACGCATTGTGTTACATTTCTTGATGATTACACTTCAGATACCCTCATAAATCCGGGACTGAAAATCTACGACCGTCACATCGAATGGTCGGAAATAGAAAGTCTGCCGGTCGAGGGGACAAACAATCCCGGGAGATATCTCCTCGCTCAGGGACTCGATACGGTTGAGAATGCCTTTGAGATCGGGGAATCGTCGTCGTTTACCGGCTCTTCACTTACAAAAGAGAATAATTATGGATTCGGAGTTTCCGGGGGAGACACGAGCAGCGTTTGGTGGATGAATGTTGCTCCCAATATGATTCCCAAGTGGGTCACGGGTAAAACAGGGGGCAGGGCATCTGATGACCTTGACACCGGCGGGAAAAAGATAAAAGTCAGAAGAGGAGAAGTGTCAGCCGGTGGCGGATATTACCTGGTTTACGGGATTATTAACCGGATGATGTTTACACGAAACAGGCAGCACTTTATGTGGATAAAGGCAAAAACAGACGAAAATAACCTTCCCGCTTCCACTCCCGTGCTCACTGTCCGGATAAGAATTAAACCATATACTTATGAAATGAATCCCGAAGATCATTTCGGCAAGCAATTGAATTTTGAAGATTCTGCCACTTTAAGAGACTCTTTACTGCCCGATGTGGTCTTTCAAATTCCTGTAACCGTGAAGGATTTTAAGGGAGATTATTACCACTGGATCGAAGTTACTCATCCTCTTTTTCGACGAAGTGACGCGTTCAATCAGGTGGGGAAGGAGATGGAGATCGCTCTGTATTTCGAGAACAACATCGGTGTGAGTATCGACAGGATCGCCATTTGTGATGAGGATTTCAGGGAGTTCTATTCAAACGGGAAACTTCGCTCGGAGATTGAGTCTGCGATCAATTCAAAAACCGGTAAATACATGGATAATCCTCTTTTTGAATCGGCATATTATGATGAACCATACATGCTTACGACCAAGATCAGGGGGGAATATCAGAAAATGTTGAGAAGGGGAACGAACAAGGAAAGACTTGACATTAATGGTGCAACAGGTGGTGCCTGGAACTGGAATCTTGCTTTCGACAGGGAAATGTCCAAAGGTGAACAGTTTTATAAAAATTATCTCCTTTATGATTTCTATCCCCTGATCAGGGAGATTCCAAAAGGATATGATGATCAGGCAAGACTTCAGAGGGCTTTTGATGAGATGATCTGCTACAAAGGTGAACCTGTACTTAAATATCCGGGTCACGACCGCGACAGGATGCAACACATGGGCTATCTTTCCGCAATCGAAGCATCCCAAAATTACACATCAGGAATCCCGGGTGATGACATCCCCCTTTTTCACACCATTCAAGTGGCTGCATCTCAGACCATAAGATACGAAGGTAACGGAAAATACTCCTACAGACCCAAATTCGGTGAACTCCGGGCACCGACACCCGAGGAAGTCAAGGCGATGTGTAATCTCGCAATAGCTTATGGAGCAAAAGGTTTCATGTATTATATGGTACCGACAATGGTCCCGATGTTCAGACAACCTCTCGTGGAAGGGAGTGAAGTGCTTGCAACTTACGGACTCTTTGACGATGCCGGGAGAAAATACGATGATGACAGCAAGGAAGTCTGTTTCTCAAGAGGCTATGCGGAACAAACAGGAAATGACAGATACTTGGCAGTGAAAGAAACCATAACCACAATCAAATCGATAGAAAAATACATTTTGCGTGGCAATTGGCTTAACGGGTTTACATCAGATCAGAATGGCGGGAAATATCGTCTCGATAGAGGAAGAAAATGGATCAGTTCGATCAGCAGCAGACTTCTTGACAAAGATATTCCTGACTCAATACCTTATATTGAAGCAGGACTGTTTGGTTATACCAACGGACTGAGCGGCAAGGAAAGGACTTTTTCACCTGACACTTTACTTCTCTATGTTGTGAACAAATTTTGTGATGATACTGACCGTGATCCAACTACTCATGCGGTCAGGGAAGTAAAGGTATTTATCGATGTGGAGAGTGTTCCATTCAAAAGATTTAAAATTCTGAACTTGTCTGATTCACAAAACACGACACCCGGCCGCTTTTTACAGGACAGACCGGGCAGTTCAGATTATGTAAAATTGCAACTTTCAGGAGGGGATGCCGCACTCCTCATGATTGTGAAGGAATGACAGTCTGAAACAGTAATTCCCCAAATATTCCTATTTTTAAAGTTTGAAATATTTAAAATATTAAGACTTTATAAGTATGAAATATCAAGCAAGCGAAATCGAGCCGAAATGGCAAAAATACTGGGACGAGCACGGGGTTTACAAGACTGATCTTAATGATCCTGCCAAAAAGCTTTACTCCCTGGTAATGTTTATTTACCCTTCAGGGGCAAAACTTCACTGTGGTCACTGGTACAATTATGGTCCCGCTGACACATGGGCACGATTCAGAAAATTGATGGGATATAATGTTTACGAACCGTTTGGTTACGATGCGTTTGGTCTTCCCGCCGAAAACTACGCAATAAAAACGGGTGTTCATCCATTGGACAGCACCCTGAAAAACATCGAAGATATCAGAGCCCAGCTCAAAAGAATCGGCTGCATGTATGATTCAAACAGTGAATTGATGACATGTGATCCCGAATATTACAAATGGAATCAGTGGCTTTTTCTTCAGCTCTACAAAAAAGGACTCGCATACCGCAAAAAATCACCCGTAAACTGGTGTACTTCGTGCCAGACAGTTTTGGCTAATGAACAGGTACTCGGGGATGGAAGCTGTGAGAGATGCGGAAGTCCCGTTATTCAAAAAAACCTTGTACAGTGGTTCTTTAAGACCACAGCCTATGCCGACAGACTGCTTGAAGATCTTGATCTGATTGACTGGCCCGAGGAGACAAAGACCAAACAGCGCAACTGGATTGGCAGAAGTGTAGGTGCCGAAGTCGAATTTAAGGTGGAAGGAAGTGAAGAGGTAATAAAAGTTTTTACTACCCGACCTGACACACTTTTTGGTGTTACCTATGTAACCCTGGCTCCCGAGCATCCGCTTGTAGCAAAACTCACGAAGCCCGAATACAAATCGTCTGTTGAAAAATATGTTGAACAAACCGCATATCTGACCGATATTGACAGACAATCGACAACAAAAGAGAAATCGGGTGTGTTCACGGGTTCGTATGCGGTTAATCCGATCAACGGTGAATCGGTGCCTGTTTGGATCGGTGATTATGTCCTCGTAACCTATGGAACAGGCTGTGTTATGGCTGTTCCCGGACATGATGAGAGAGATTTTGAATTTGCGAAGAAGTTTAACCTTTCAATCAGAAAAGTGATTCTTCAGGAAGGTACCAATCTCGAGGATGAACTTGCCGAAGCATTTACCGAGGCAGGAACGATGGTTAATTCGGGTAAATTCACGGGATTAAACTCAATTGCCGGTAAGGAAGCGGTTATAAAAGAACTTGAAAAAACAGGGAACGGATGTGCCAAGGTTAATTACAGACTGAGGGACTGGCTGATTTCCCGTCAGAGATATTGGGGAACGCCGATTCCCGTGGTTTACTGTAATACATGCGGTGAGGTCCCTGTTCCCGAAGAGCAGCTTCCCGTTACACTTCCCTACGATGTCGAGTTTAAACTTCAGGGTGATTCACCCTTGAGGAGACATGCTGGATTTATGAACACAACCTGTCCGAAGTGTGGCGGTCCTGCTGAAAGAGATCCCGACACGATGGATACATTTGTGGACTCCTCCTGGTACTACCTCCGTTATCTGAATCCGAAATTTAAAGACGGGATGATCGACACTTCGCTTACTGATAAATGGTCACCCGTTGACATGTATATCGGTGGCAGGGAACACTCGGTGATGCATCTGCTGTATGCCCGTTTTGTCCACAAATTTTTGATGGATATCGGTCTTGTAAAAACTCCCGAACCGTTCATGAGGCTTGTGCATCAGGGGACAATCACCAATCAGGGTGCCAAGATGTCGAAATCGAAAGGGAATGTCGTAAATCCCGAGCCATACATCGATAAATACGGTTCTGATGTTTTCCGTCTATACCTGATGTTTATGGGACCCTACGAACTTGGTGGTGACTGGAGTGATTCAGGAATTACCGGTACTGAACGGTTTGCACAGAGACTTTATGACATGGCTCAGACCTATGCAGGCTGGTTTACAAAGCATAAGTCTGAAGAAAAATATGATCTTGCAGATCTGAGCGGTGAAGAAAAATCGGTTTACAGATATGTGAACAAAACACTCGCGAAATATCAGCATGAGATGGAGCATCTGAAATTCAATACGGCTATTGCCTCGATGATGGAACTGAGCAATGAACTCGGAAAGAATCTCGCAGCCTGCAGACCCGGAATTCAGACATACACTCTCTTGAGGGTTGCTTCGATGCTGGCTCCACTGGCACCACATCTTGCCGAGGAAATTGCAAGCATTTTGGGACGGGAAAAGTCGCTTTTTGAGGAACCCGATCAGTTCACCCCCGACCCCGAAGCTTTGACGGTTGACTCTGTCACGATAGCTGTTCAGGTCTCGGGCAAGATGAGAGGAACCGTTGACATGCCCGTCGATTCAGATCAGGAATCTGTTTTTGATGCGGCAAAAAATGACCCCAAAACAGGCAAGTTCATTGAAGGAAAAGAGATCATTAAAGTGATCTTTGTTAAAAACAAAATTTTGAATGTAATAGTAAAACAGGCATAAAATGTTAGACTTAAAATTTATAAGAGAGAATCCCGATGTTGTAAGACAGGGAATCGAAAACAAAAACGAAAAAAACAGAATTGATGAAGTACTCGAACTCGACAAAAAGAGGAGAGAAATCCTCGTCATCGCCGATGATCTGAAGTCGAAGAGAAACAGAGTCAGCGATGAGGTGGCAAAACTTAAAAAAGCCAAGGAAGATGCCACTGCCCTCATTGAAGAGATGAAGGGTGTGGGAGAGGATATAAAAAAATATAATGAAGAGCTCGCGGTTGTGGAAGCGGATCTGAACAACATACTCGCTTATATTCCGAACCTGCCACACTCATCAGTTCCTGTCGGAAAATCTGCCGCTGATAATGTTGAAGTCAGAAGATGGCTTCCTGAGGGATATAATCTGGATGACCCGACCGTGGTTCCCGACCATCTTCAGATTGGTAAAAACCTGAAAATCCTCGATTTTGAGAGGGGAACAAAGATTTCAGGTTCCGGTTTCCCCCTCTACATGGGAGACGGTGCCACTCTTGAAAGAGCACTTTTCAACTTTTTCCTCGATTTCCACTTGGAGCATCACGGATATCAGGAAGTGATGACACCCTTTATTGTGAATCGTGATTCGATGAAGGGGACGGGACAGATTCCCAAAATGGAAGAGGATATGTACACCTGTGAAAGGGACGGGATGTATCTCATTCCGACTGCCGAAGTGCCGATCACCAATATCTACAGGAGCGAGGTTCTTGATGAATCTTCACTTCCGATAAAATACTGCGGATATTCCCCCTGTTTCAGACGGGAAGCGGGTTCGTATGGCAAGGATACCAAAGGATTTTTGAGAGTTCATCAGTTTAATAAAGTTGAGATGGTGAAGTTCGCAAAACCTGAAGGCTCTTACGATGAACTTGAAAAACTTGTGAATGATGCCGAGGATATTCTGAAAGCCTTGAATATCCCATACAGAGTTCTGATGCTTTGCACGGGGGATTTGAGCTTCTCGGCAGCGAAATGCTACGACATAGAAGTGTGGTCACCTGCAGAAAAGAAATGGCTGGAAGCCTCTTCATGCAGTAACTTTGAAGATTTTCAAGCCCGCAGAGCAAACATAAAATACCGCCGCTCAGAAGATAAAAAGCTTGAATTCATTCACACATTGAACGGATCAGGGCTTGCCACCAGCAGATTGATGGTTTCACTTCTTGAAAACAATCTCAGACCCGACGGAAAACTCAATGTTCCCGAAGCTCTGAGACCATATCTCAGAAAAGATATTATCGGATAGAGTTATCCTTTCCCTTCTGTTAAGGGGTTGTTTTTTTAGCGGATACAAATAAATCCCTGAAAACTCAACCCCTGCGGGATAAAAATTTCCCTGATAAAAAAATACCCGATCCTCTTGTTATTCTCGCAAAATATATGGAAATTCCAATGTGGATTTGCATTATTAGCGAAAACCCACACCGGTTAAATTTCATATTTATAAAACAGATCAGGACTGTGTTATGCAGAATGATTTTCTAATGAACAGTATGATGTCAAAACTGGCAGCCGATTCGAAATTCGTGGGAATTTTCATGATGGTGGTCGGCGGGCTGGTTTGTCTTACACTTTTCGGGATACCGTTTGGTCTTCCATATTTGTTTGCCGGGATCAGAGCGAAGGATGCCGGAGCACAAATTGAGCAATTTTTGATGACAAACGACAATGTGCTCAAAACGAATGCCTATGAAAACTATCAGAAGCATTTTTTTATATTGAAGGTGTTGTTTATTGTCGGAATTGTTGCTGCGATTGTTGCAATTCTCTTCTTTGCATTTGTGTTCGCTGCTATGATTTCGAGTTTTTCAAGGTCAGGAGTACACTAACATGGAAAATAACTATTACGAGAAGAACATTATCACCAAACTTGGCTCTGATGCCAAATTTGTCGGAATTCTTAATATCATTATCGGTGTTCTTAATTGCCTGTCGCTTTACGGAATTCCTTCAGGAGTGCTGACAATTATTACCGGGATGAAGGCGAAGGATGCGGGCAACCATTTCTCGAATTATGCAACCTACAGGGATGAGGCTGAAGAATACAGAGCCATCGAAAACCTCGGAAACTATTTCAAATGGATGAAAATTTCGATCATAGTGGGACTTGTGATCATGGTGATTGTTTTCATTATTTCGTTCGCTGCCGGGGGAAGTCTCTTCAAAATGCCCCGGGGAAGATACACCCAGCTTTAAACAAAAAAAGAGGCTGATAACCTTTCGGAAATCAGCCTCTTTAACATCTCACACATCACTTCGGAGCCAACAAATCTTTATTGATACTCCGGCACGCAAGCAATTCACAGCAATTCGTTCTCAGTATAACCATCTTTACATTACTGCCGGAGCATCGGGAGAGATTCTATAATTAACACTGTTGGAGTAAGTACTTGTTTAACATTTGTGGCAATAAAAAGAGTTCCAAATGTAAAAAAAATATCTACAAACCCTAAACGAGTCTTGATTATTAGCGAAAAGATGCTTAATTTTAGGAGATGAAAGAAACTTTAGAATTCCCGATAAATGTCGTCGCAAAACTTACAGGCCTATCGTCCCATCTGATCAGAGCATGGGAAAAAAGGTACTCTGCCATTACCCCATCACGGACAGGTACAAACAGACGGGTTTATACGGAGGAGGCGATAGAAAAGCTAAAATTGCTGAAGCTACTCACCTCAAAGGGGTACTCCATAGGAAATGTGGCTTCCCTCGGGATATCGCGTCTGAAGGATATGCTGGGACAGCCGGAGCTTCACCATCATCTCCCCGGTGTGGAACCAAAAAGTGAGGGAGACATCATTACACGGTGCCTGAAAGCGATCGAGGAATACGACTCCCAAAAGCTCGAAACCGAGCTGATTAAATCTTCTCTTCAGTTTACAATGCTTGAATTGTTCGACAAGGTGGTCACTCCTCTTATGCATAAGACAGGGGATTTGTGGCGGGTCGGAAAGCTAAGACCGGCACATGAGCATCTTGCACTTGAAACGATTAAGAGATTTCTGAGGGGAATTCAGGCGGGATTCTCGATTCATTCTGCTGCCCCCGTACTGGTGGTCTGTTCACCCGCAAACCAGTTGCACGATCTCGGTGCTTACATGACTACATTCGCAGCTTCGTCTGAAGGATGGAAAACAGTTTTTCTGGGTTCAAATCTGCCCGCAGAAGATATAGCCGCTGCGGCACTTCGGGTAAATGCGAAGGCTGTGGCTCTGAGTATTGTCTATCCTGATGACGATCCTTACCTCTCCTCTGATATTCAAAAAATGGGGATTCTCCTCCCCAAGAGCATTAAAATCATATTTGGCGGGCAATCGGTCTATGGCTACAAAAAGGAAATTGACAGCATTGGGGGTATCATAGCCGGAAATATGACTGCTCTTCGAAATGTAATGCACTCGATCAGGAAAAAATAAAAGATTTCACCTGTTTTTCCCCAAAATTTCATAACTTTATCTACCGGTTTTTAGCCTTTTTTGGCAGCGCCGAGGGCGGAAACAATTATTTAATTTTTTACCGGCAGGCATAATATGAGTAATAAAGACGACAGGAAAAAAAGATCCGGCAAGTTTCGCGGAATGGAAGACGATTACCCCGGATTCGAGAAATTCAGGAAGAACAATAGATATTACCCCGGATATCCTCCTGATGCAAACAAAGAAGAGATTCAAAAGATAGAATCTCAGCAGTTCGGTACAGGGCATCTTGTACACGACAGCAAAGTCATTTTTGACGGCGACAGATCTGAAAACACTTACAAAGAATTCAGACCCGGTGTCGTCGGAAATCCACCTACCAAAAGCAACCGGTTCCTGACAGGCTGGTTCCCCTGCAGTACAGGGAGTTTCAAACGCAATCAACCCGATACTGTTTTTCTTGATACTGACACTGACGGCATCGAGCGCAAATGCTATATCCTGCTCAAATATCGACAATTCTTTAAGTACCACACACTCGTCGCAAAGAAATTCGAGATTTCGGAGCAAAAGAAAACTGAACTACAAAATAAAATAAACAATTTGGATGGATAAGAAAATGGGGAAGAATAAAAATTTGAACGAAGCAGAAAGATTTTTCAGATTGCTTAAACAGGATGGGTCGCTGACACCTGCCGATGAGTTGGGGGCTTATAAATGGTTTACAGGTTTTTTTGAGTCAAGAGCAAGGAAAACACTTTTTAAATTTGACGAACCGCAGGTTTTGGTTGTGATGTCGGGTTTACTCGCGTCGCTATTAACCACTTTTGGCGAAAAGGAAGCTCCCGAAAATCCAGAAGCTTACCTGACGACTGCTGTAGCGAATGCCTTAAAGACCCTTTACGGGGATAAAAGCGATGCAAACCGTATTGTCACCAGAAAAAAATATGTAAAAATTTTGCAAACTTTGGAAAACGAGGGCAGAATTTACTCTAATCGTATAGATGTAAGTGTGAGTAAAGTATTTTATCCGTCAGAGTTGAGAGAAGAAGCAATTTATGGTTACATAGATGCCCTTTCAGAAGACGATACTGTGCCTGATGCAGAATTTATATACGAACTGTTGGAAAGCATTGGACAGCCGGTGGATAAAGATTTATTACTTAACCAGTTGGTCAATTACTCAAAAGGCATAAAAGTTACAGAGGTTAAAATTGACGGAGACGAAAATCCGGAGATTGAAACACCGGATTATGAAGCAAAGGATACCGGTATTTTACCTGATGAGGAACTGGAAATAAAAGATTTTATGGATAATGTTATGTCGGAAGTTGCGCAGATAGCCAATTCTGATAAAAAGTTGAGCGAAGAAGTTTTTATAAAGCTCCTTTATTTATCGATGGGCGACAAAACCAGTAAAGAAATCGGAGAAATTGTGAAAATGACTCAGAAAAATGTTGAATACTACATATCCGAGCGGGCAAGCAAAGCTATGAGAATCCTCGTCAAACGCTGGACGAATGAACTGACGGCTCTGTTAGAAAAATACAGCCGGGAAACCATTCTTACACGGTTGGAGGATGAACTGACTGTAAGACTGAAGGAAAAATACCATAAATATTTACAGGGAATTAATTGATGAAAATTGTGTTATTGTTGCAGAAATGTGAAGCAAGGAGTGTCTGATATGGACAAAAAAGAGAAAAAGATGATCAATCAAAAAAATGTAATGCCTGATTTTGAACAATTCAAAAAGATGGTGGAAAAAGCCCGCGCGGCGGTTTATGAAAAACCGGACGAGATAAAACCGGGACAGATATGGGGAATTGCGGGCAAGGAATACCGGTTTGTAGTTCTTTCATCACCCAAAACTTCCATTACAGGAAAAGATGTTAGAGTTGTTCCGGTGACACACAAAATTCACATGGCAACCGAAACAGATGTCATACTTCCTGAAGATTTCGTTTATTATTCAGAATCTGTGGTTCTTCCGTTTCAGGTTACAAACATCATGCAGGAAAGACTCGACCTGTATCACGGCGAACTTAAGAAAGAGATCACAGATTTTCTTATCAAAACCGATCACAAAGGGGAGCTTGCGACACTTCCCAATTTCACACGCCAGGGCACGAACGATCCTTATGATCCCATAATCTTTGAATATAACGAAAACCTCAGGGAAGAACTGTTCAGTTTTGCAAAAGAAGTTTTTGAAGTGGCAGATCTGGTTCAAGAAGAGGAGAGGGTTACGGTACTTGATACTGTGGAAAAAAGATTATTGGACTTTCTGGGTTATCTGAAGGATGTTTATCGTGCTCCTGAACCTGAGTATATGACGATGATGGCAATGGTACCCGAGAGACTGGATTTCAATCCCAAAGCGAAAAACAGGAAAATTCTTCTTAAAAGTCACGACAATATTTCAATTAGTCTCGCCACCATAAGCTCGGAACCTGTACTGGTATTCACAGCATTAAATCTGGAGGACAGCAGAGAATTGTCGGGTGTCCGAATAACTATGACGAGCGACGAAGGGAGCTATCATGATTTTCAAGATGAAAATTTCAGTTCCAGGCAGATAAATTATATGATTCCTGAAAATATAGTTCAAAATATGAAAAATGGTTTTGTTCTAACCTATAAACTCGCCGGTCAGTTGTTTGAATTACCTGTCAATTTCAAATAAGAGTGCAAATGTCGAGTAAAATTAACAGGTTCATCAATCAACTCCGACAGTACAACAACGGCTTTGATGTAGCGATCTCCGAGTACCAGCAAAAAGACAAAGAAGAGAGGGTGGATTTCTTCCTGCGAATCCGGGATGAATATTTAACGGGGTTCAGTGGACGCAGATTAAAAGAGGATACAAAGAAAAGATTTCTGCAGATGGTATATCCTGACCAGGATGTTTCGTCTGAACTTCAGGTTTGCAGCCGGTTCAGTCCGATTGAATCACTTCAAATTGGTGAAACATACCTCTCAACCTACTTCTCCGAAACGACAGGAGGAGCCGCCTATCGGATGAAACTGGTTGCACCAAAGGAATCATCCCCATCGCAGATTGAAAGGAAATCTGTAAGTCCTTCTCTCACTATGATTTCAAATCTGATAAATGAAATCATCAAAGAAAAAAAGTTCTTTGTTGCCAAAAGTCACTTATTCAACTGTGAGCCGGTAGTCTTTGATGCTTTTGATGTTTATGTTGATAATATAAAGGTAAAGGGACGGTCACATGAACTTCCAATGGCTATGGCACTTCTTTCGATAATTTTTAAGAAAGCACTCCCTCCAAATGTTGCTTTTACAGGTGCAGTAAACGAGTTTGGAAAGATCGAGAGGGTTTCCGGTCTGACTGAAAAGATTAAAGCCATCATGAATGAATATCCTGAAGTGGATACTCTTTATATTCCCAAACAGAACGAATTTGACAAATATTTCCGTCCGAATAACATTAAAATAGTACCTGTTGACCGTTTTTCTGATTTGATGAAAATAATATACCCCGATTTTAGTGAGATAATTGAGGGGGATATTGAGGAAAAAATTTACTTTGAAGTGGTTAAAGATGTTGAGCTGAGCCTGCCCAACGATATGCCAAGAAAAATGGAGACACCGAAGGCAGTTTTGTTTACTTTAAGATATTCCTATGTTGGTGATCTTGGAACAGGGGTTATGAACAAGCTCAATCTTGTTGATGAAATAAGAAAAAATACGAGTGGAGATTCAGACTGGTTTATTCTTGATAATGTCAGACCAAACTGGTATGTAGCTTTTCTGGCGGGAAAATTTTTTAACAAATGTTCGGTTTTCGCCATAACCAGTAAAAGTGACGGATTTCAGCATGCGGTGGTGATATTTAAGAGGGGAGATGTCGGGGTGAAACCCGGGGATAAAATTCCTTATACGATCAAAAAGGATTCTGACACCTAAACCACGGAATAAGGATTCATATCAAAGACTATTCTGATATCTTTGTGTTTTGAGTATTTTCGCCATGCTTCATATCCGCGGGTAATTGTATCTCTGAGAAGAGAGGCGGAGGGGTCGATTTTCTTCGAGGTTTTAATTAGCATCTGGAAGCGGAACTCGTTTTTCAGTTTTGAGAGGACTGCAGCAGAGGGGGGAAGAATTGAGACATTTCTGTTGTAATTAAACATCTCTTTGTAAAGGTCGATAAGAGCATTACTGGCTTTTATCGGGTCTTTATCCTTAGTCTCCGCGAGGCAGAGATTAGAAAACGGGGGATAGAGCCTGAATTCGCGACTTTGAACATCCCTTGTAAAGAATCCCTCATAATCTCCATTTAATACCATCTTAAGGAGGGGATGATTCGAATCATAAGTCTGGATAATCACTTCACCGGGGAGGTTGCTTCTTCCTGCCCTGCCGCTCACCTGAGTAAGCATCTGAAAAGTTCTCTCTTCCGCCCTGAAATCGGGCATCCACAATGAAGCTTCTGCTGAAATCACACCGACAAGGGTAACACGGGGAAAATCCAGTCCTTTCGAAACCATCTGAGTCCCGACCAGCACATCAATTTCACCATCCCGGAATTTATTCAAAGTTTCACCAAGTTTCCCTTTTTCTGAGATTGTATCAGAGTCAATCCTTTCAATCCGGGCATCAGGGAAGTATGACTGCAGTTCATCCTCCACCCGTTCAGTTCCCGTCCCAAAAAGTTTTACATTTCTGGAGCCGCATACCGTGCACGCTTTTGGCATTGGCTTTACTGCATTACAATAGTGGCATTTTATGTTGTTGGTTTTTATGTGGTAGATCATGCCGACCGAACAATTATCGCACTTCTCAAGGTTACCACACTCGACACAGTAAACCTGAGTGGCAAAACCCCGTCTGTTTTGGAGGAGAATGACCCCCTCCCCTTTTTTTATTTTCTCATCGATCTTACTCAAAAGGAGCTTCGAGAAGACATTCTCCATCTCTCCTTTTTTCTTCATTTCGGTGGTGTTTACAAGTTTTAAGTCGGGAAGTGTAGCTCCATCAACTCTTTCGGGGAGTTCGAGAAGAGTGTATTTACCTGAACGGGCATTGTGCATCGATTCGATAGAAGGGGTGGCAGAGCCCATCAAAATTGGACAGTCATTGTGTTTTGCGAGAACCACTGCGGCATCACGGGCATGATATTTTGGGGGTATTTCCTCCTGTTTGTAACTGGAATCGTGTTCTTCATCGACTATTATCAGACCGATATCATTGAGCGGGGCAAAAAGAGCGGAACGGGCGCCTGTGACAACCTTACATTTCCCCGATGCTATCCTCATCCATGCATCGTGCCTCTCTCCCGGGGAGACCCTGCTGTGAATAACTGCAACTTTTTCACCAAAATTTTGGACAAGCCGTGCGGTCATTTGAGGTGTCAGTGAGATTTCGGGGACCAACAGGAGGCAGCTTTCCCCCTTTGCAATCGTCTGTTTGATAAGTTCAATATATACCTGGGTTTTGCCGCTTCCCGTTACTCCATGAAGCAGAAAGGGCTTAAAACTTTTGTTTGAAATATGCTCCGAGACGGCTGAAATCACCGTTTTTTGGTCCGGAGAGAGTTCAAACTGCTTCAATTCCTCGTTGTAGGTTTCGTGGTAAACTCTGTCAACCACCTTGTCATAAACCTCCACAAGACCCTTTTCCACAAGTCCGTTTATGGAACTTGAAGACCCTGATATCACTTTCAGAAGTTTTCCCGAGGGGGCTTCCTTTGTTCTGAAAGATGCAAGTTTCAGAAGCACCGTAACTTGCTTTGGGGAGCGTCTTTCGATTTCGGGGATTACGGAATATATCTCTTCAAGCGATTTTGCAAGTCTCACATACCGTTCGGTTTTGGTTTTAACCTTTGGTTTGCTCAGTCCGTCATCGATAGTGAGAATTCCCTCCTGCTCCATCTTCTTCAGGGGGGTGATAATCGACTTCACTCCTGTCAGATTTTGGAGTTGTTTAAGGGTATATTTCTCCTTCTTCAGAAGCAGATCCATCACTTTGTATCGTGTGGATGAGGTGCTTTTTTCGTTGCCGATAAATTTTTCGATTGTTTCACGGTCGGAATAGACAATTTTTTCAGACTGAACGGATGTGCCGTAGGGGTCGGTAAGTTTGAGTGCTTCCCCGAGCGAGCTCATGTAAAAAGATGAGAGCCACTGATAAAATTTCAACTTTTTTTCGTCAAAAACGGGGTGTTTGTCGAGTACCCGAATAATCTTTTTAATTTTACTCAGATCATCAAAAGGGGGTTCATCGGTCATCCCTACAATAAAACCCGTAAGTGTTCTCTGTCCAAACGGGGCAACCACCCGCTTCCCGATCTCCACTTCATCATAAAGTGTAACCGGAACCGAGTAGGTAAAAAGAGAATCAACCGGAAGCGGAAAGGAGACCTGGAGGAAACGCATACTAATTATGAGTTATTAGTTATTAGTTATGAGTTAAAATCAAATATAATTAATAACTCATAACTCATAATTCATAACTACTTGACTTTTTTCTTAAAAAATGGTACGAGGTCCCGCTTGTTTTGGGGCTTTTTGCTGATGAGTTCGAATTCGAGTTTTTTCTCATCCTTGGGCCAGATGATGCGGGTGTATTCCGGTTTTTTGATGACGGTACCGTTGGTCACACCGATGGAATCTTTGCTGATGTTGGTGTAATAGTAGTATTCACCATCAAACTGGATGGCTTCCACATTTCGGATGGAATTAAATGAAAACTGTACACTTCCGGAGAGCTTTTTGTTGACTACATCGAGGTTTACACCGACGAGTCGTTTTCCTGTCTCTGCCATATACCCTAAAAACTCATCCCGCTGGAAGTAGATATCCCACAGGATTGTGGTGTCCTGTTCAAGTTCCTTGTTGCCCGTGGCATCGGAATATATTCCATCTGCGAAAAGGGTGGCGGTGCCTGTTGTGTCGGAATTTTTATTTATGGTTATTTCATATCGCATTTTTTCGACGAGGAGGCAACCTTGAGAGGTCAGTAAAAGGGTAAGTATGGAGATGGCAAAGAGTGTTTTTTTCATAATCTTCTTGAGTTGTTTAAATTTCTACTGTTGGTTCGCAATTAACTGATTTAAGGTATTTTGATCAAGTCATCAATTACCCTCTCATCATAGATGAGGTGGTCGTAGGTTTCACGACTGCGGGTTATATGCCAGGCACTTCCATCCACAATTATTTCAGGTGGTTTTCTTCTGACATTGTAATTTGATGACATTACGGATGCGTATGCACCTGCAGACATTATCGCGACGAGATCACCCGGTTCACCCTTTTGCAGTTCGCGTCCTTTTGCGAGGTAATCACTCGATTCGCAGACCGGTCCCACAACATCGTATGTTATACGCTCACGGGAGTTAATAAGTTCTACCGGAAGAATTTCGTGATAACTCTGGTAGAGAATCGGGCGGATAATTTCTGTCATGGAAGTGTCGAGAAGGAGAATATTTTTATTTCCGCTCTCTTTTGTGTAGAGCACTTTGCTGATGAGGGCACCGCAGTTTGAGGTGATGAATCTTCCCGGTTCGAAGAATATTTCACAGTCAAAATCGTTAAGGATTGGAGCCACCTGCTCTCCAAACTCTTTAATGTGGAATATATCACCGCCATGATAGGGTGAACCGAAACCTCCGCCGAGATCGAGGTGTTTTAATTTTAAACCGCGATCTTCAAGTTTATTCATGAATAACTTCAGTTTTTTCAGAGTCTCGAAATATGGGTCGAACGAAAGAATCTGTGAACCAAGGTGGACATCAATTCCTGTAAATTCGATGTTCTGATAGTTTTTATGATTCAGGAAGATATCCATTGCAGGTCCCGGGTCGATTCCAAACTTTACACCGCTTTTAGCAGTTGAGATGTTTGGATGTGTCTGGACAACTATATCGGGATTTACACGCAATGCAACCGAGGCTTTTTTACCCAGTTCACCGGCGATTTCGTTGATCAGTTCCACTTCAAGCTTTGATTCCGCCTTTATCATAAGTACTTCAGACTCAACTGCGAGGCGAATTTCGTCGAGAGTTTTCCCCACTCCGGTCATTATCATCCGGCTTGGGTGAGCCCCGGCTTTTAGTGCGCGGTAGAATTCACCGCCCGAGTTTACATCGAGACCAAATCCCTCGTTATAGATTATTCTGATTACATTGATATTTGAGTTTGATTTTACAGCATAAAAGACTTTATGGGGTACATTTTTGAAAGCTGCATCGAACTCGCGGCATTTTTTGACGAGCGAAGCTTTGCTGTAAATGTAAGCCGGAGTGTCTTCAGCAGAAATTATTTCTTCAACAGGGATGTTTTCACAAAATAGTTTGTTATTTTGGTAGTGCCAAAAGTTATCTTCAAAGTGTTGCATTTTTGGGGAAATTTTTCAGAAAATTAAAACGAAATTTAGTCAAAAATCTTAAGACAGCGGAATTTGGTTATTCCGGGAGCTTATAATGCAAAAACAGATTGTAGTGGATGAGAGAAGGATTAGACTTCTTCAGGAGGGGACGAACAGAAACGGAGTGGTGGTTTACTGGATGAGCCGTGACCAAAGGGCGGATGACAACTGGGCTCTTCTTTTTGCACTTCAGATGGCAAACAGACGGCAGATGCCCCTGATGGTGGTTTTTACGCTTGTTTCCAATTTTCTTGAGGCAACTGAGAGACAATACGGTTTTATGATCAAGGGACTTGTGGAAGTGGAGCGAACTCTCAGAAACTACATGATCCCTTTTAAAGTACTGCTTGGAGATCCCGGGACTGTACTTCCGCAGTTTTTGAAGGAAATCAAAGCTTCCGCTCTCATTTGCGATTTCGACCCGCTGAAAATCAAAAGAATCTGGAAAAGGGATGTTGCAAAACAGATTAATATTCCTTTCTATGAGGTGGATGCTCATAATGTTGTTCCCGTACTCCATGTCAGCAACAAGGAGGAGTTTGGTGCATACACCTTGAGACCCAAAATTCACAAACTTCTTCCCGAACTTCTGACCGATTTTCCCGGACTCTCAGAACCCGTTGTGAAAGAAAGCTATCCCGAAAGAGTCGATTGGGATGCTGTGAATTCATCTCTTGTGATCAACAGGGAAGTGAAGGATTCGGAATATTTTCACCCCGGTTCCGGATCAGCCACGAAAGCATTACAGAACTTTCTGATCAGGAAGATTGAATTTTACAACGACAAGAGAAACGATCCAACCGAAGATTTTCAGTCAGACCTCTCACCGTATTTTCATTTTGGCAAACTCGCTCCTCAAAGGGCAGCCTACGAGGCTTTTATGAGGGTGAAGAAAACCGAAGCGAAGGACGCATTTCTTGAAGAATTGATTGTGCGAAGGGAACTGGCGGATAATTTTTGCTACTACAACACGAAATATGATTCATTCGAGGGATTTAAGGACTGGGGGAAACTCACCCTGAACACTCACCGGAATGATGAAAGGGAGTTCGTTTATTCGCTTACAGAATTCGAGGAAGCGAAAACACACGAAGACTTGTGGAATGCAGCTCAAATGGAGATGGTAACCAAAGGGAAAATGCACGGTTACATGAGGATGTACTGGGCAAAAAAGATTCTCGAATGGAGCGAAAGTCCCGAGGAAGCCATGAGAATCGCCGTGTATCTTAACGACAAATATTCTCTCGACGGGAGAGACCCGAACGGCTATACCGGTATCGCATGGTCTATCGGTGGAATTCATGACCGAGCATGGACTGAACGACCTGTCTATGGGAAGATCAGATACATGAATTATAATGGATGTAAACGAAAATTTGATACGAAAAAATACATTCAGAGATGGCTGAATTGCTAAGGCTGAATATTTGAAGGCTGAGGGCTGAATTGCGAAGTTTGAGGTTTGAAGTATGAAGTTTGAAAGTTTGAAAGTATGAGGTTTGAAAATTTGAAGAGACAGAAATAATGAGAAAAAAAATATCGCGTCAGGTGGTGATACTTGGGATGGTCAGTCTTTTCACTGATATTGCGAGTGAGATGCTGTATCCCGTTACACCGATTTTTTTGACGGCAACTCTCGGTGCTTCGATGGCGATAGTTGGGGTTATTGAGGGGGTTGCTGAAGTAATTGCAGGATTCCTTAAGGGATACTTCGGGATGCTATCCGACAGGTTACGGAAAAGATCAATCTTCGTAACCATAGGATATTCGTTGTCGGCAGTTGCAAAACCACTTCCCGGCTTGATACCCGGTATCGGGACTGTGATTGGTTCGCGAATTGCTGACAGAATCGGGAAGGGAATAAGGACCGCTCCCCGGGATGCACTGCTTGCGAGTCATTCAGAGGGAAATTCTGGAGCGGTTTTTGGTTTCCATCGCGGAATGGATACTCTCGGGGCAGCATTGGGACCTGTTGTTGCATTGATTCTCCTCTATTTTTATCCTGAAAACTACACACTTGTCTTTTTGGTGGCGTTTATCCCGTCGGTCTTTGCTGTTGTTTCCACGCTGCTGGTTAAAGACAGGTTTATAGAGGGGAAATCGAAACCAAAATCAAACTACCTTGCTTTTCTGAAGGATGCAGGCCCACAATACAAATTTCTTTTGGCAATTGTTGTTCTTTTTTCCTTTGTAAACAGCAGTGATGTTTTTCTTATTCTAAAAACGCAAAAAGAGTCAAACTCAGAACTGCTGGCTATAATTGGTTACATTTTCTACAATCTGGTCTATGCATCATTTTCATATCCCGCAGGAATAATTTCCGATAAACTTGGTAAGAGACAGGTTTTTGCAACAGGACTGTTTCTCTTTGCGATGGTTTATTTGGGATTTGCGTTTCTTTCCAATATTTATGTGATTTTTGGACTTTTTACTCTCTACGGAATATACGCCGCAACCACAGAGGGGATAGTAAAAGCATGGGTTTCTGATCTTGTTCCTGATGAGTCGAGGGGGTCTGCGATAGGGTTGCTGACGATGTTGCAGAGTTTTGCAGTTATGGCGGGCTCCGTTACCACAGGAGTTCTCTGGGATGCTTTCGGGTCAAAATTCCCGTTTTTGATTTCGGGAGTTGTTGCCGGGGTTTTGTGTCTTGTTGTGCTTTTTATGAAGGAAGGGAAGCAAAGGAAAGATGAAATACCGGTGTAAAACGGTGATTTTATTTCGGGCGATGGAATGTTCTAATCATAATCATTTATCGTGAATGAGCAGCATCTAGCAGGTCTCGAATTTATGTTTTCACATCAATTCATTATTAAGTAAATTTAAAGTCAAGTTTTTTTGAAATAAAGAAGAGTAAACGATATCCGATGGAATTTAAGTTAAGAACACACAATTGCGGAGAGCTTCGGGAGAGCAATATAGGCGAGAAAGTAGTTTTGAACGGCTGGGTGGCTGTTAGAAGAGACCTCGGTGGAGTAATCTTTATTGATCTGCGGGATCGATACGGAATAACCCAGGTTGTATTTGATCATACTTTCAACGCTGATGCACATGCACACGCAAAAGAATTAAGATCGGAATATGTGATCTCGATAGAGGGAACCATTCGCAAGAGACCTGAAGGAACAGAGAACGCTGCACTTCCAACAGGTTTCGTTGATGTAATGGTTGACAACCTCCTGATTCTGAACAGAGCGAAGACACCTCCATTTCCGGTTGAAGACGACATTGATGTTCATGAGGAATTGAGGTTGAAGTATCGTTATCTCGATCTTCGCCGGCCTGCCATGCAGAAAAACATGCTTGTTCGCCACAAAATGTATCAGGTAACACGCAAATTCTTTGATGAAAACAGTTTTGTGGAAGTGGAAACACCGATACTTATGAAATCAACCCCGGAAGGGGCGAGGGATTTCCTTGTTCCGAGCCGTCTGCACAAAGGGAAGTTTTATGCTCTTCCTCAGTCGCCTCAGCAGTACAAACAGATTCTCATGGTTGCAGGTTACGACAGATATTTTCAGATCGTAAAGTGTTTCAGAGATGAAGACTTGAGAGCCGATCGTCAGCTTGAGTTTACTCAGATAGATGTTGAAATGTCGTTCATCAATCAAAATTTTGTATTCGAAACATTCGAAAGATTGATGAAAGTGCTATACAAGGAAATCTGGGGCAGAGAACTTGAAACCCCGATCCCAAGACTTACCTATGAAGAAGCTATGACAAGATACGGCTCCGATAAGCCTGATCTTCGTTTCGACCTTGAAATGAAAACCCTGAATGGAGTCTTCGCAGGCACGGAATTCAGAGTTTTTAAGGATACCATTGAGTCAAAAGGAATTATCACCGGACTTGTTGCTCCCGGATGCGGTGACTACACCAGAAATCAGCTTGATGTGCTTACTGACTTCATCAAGAAACAGGGCGCAGGCGGTCTGATCTGGATTCGTGTAAAGGAAGACGGACTCGAATCTCCGACAATGAAGTTCTTTACGGATGCCGAAAAAGAGGCAATGGTAAGTGAACTCGGTGCCAAACCGGGCGATCTCATCCTTATTCTCAGCGGCAAGAAATACAAAACTCTCGGACTTATGGGCAACCTTCGTCTGGAGATGTCACGCAGGTTGAATCTCGTCACTGCAGAATCAGAGCCAAAACTTCTTTGGGTTAAGGATTTCCCTCTGTTCGAGTGGGATGAAGAGACCAACAGATATTACGCAATGCATCACCCCTTCACTTCCCCCAACATGGAAGATGTGGCGGTAATGGATACCGATCCTGCGGCTGTGAGAGCACAGGCTTATGATCTGGTTCTCAACGGTAATGAGATTGCCGGCGGCAGCATAAGAATCCATGATTCGGAGTTGCAGGCAAAGATGTTCAAAACTCTGGGCTTCACTGACGAAGATGCAAAAGAAAAATTTGGCTTCCTTATGGGGGCGTTCCAGTATGGTGCACCACCTCATGGTGGAATCGCATTTGGTTTCGACCGCTTGTGCATGATCTTCTGCGGTGAGAAATCTATCCGCGAGGTGATCGCCTTCCCCAAAACTGCAAACGCCATATCGCTAATGGATGACAACCCGTCACTTGTCTCGGACGACCAGTTGAAGGAACTTCACCTCAGAATCAGACAGTAGATATTAAGACCCGGTTAACAGCCGGGTTTTTTTATATCGCTTAACTATATGAACAGGAAATTGATACTTTCGCTATCTTGACTTTAATCAGGGAAATGGTTATGTTTGCGTGTGACGAGTGTCCAGTGTTTTAAAAGATACTCGAAATAAACCGGAGACATATCATGAATAAGTTCAGATCAATTCCGTTTTTCCTTTCGCTTTTACTTTTTACCCCTCTGTATGCCCAGGAATCGATAATCATTTCACTCCACAAAGTCGACTCGACCGATTATTACATAATACTCGAAAAAAATGTAAATCTCTCCGAATTGTGGCTGAGGGAAAAACCATTTGCCAAATCGAACAATGACATCAAGCTTGCTGTGATCGAAACAAAACTCACGAAGGAGGCATCAAAACTCGTTGTCCGGCAGCATCATCACTTGAAAAACAATATGATAGATGCCGGCAGAGCACAACCCCTTGGAAGCGGAGTCGCATCAGTAATCGGGACAGATAATGAATTATTGCCTGTCTGCATGGTCTTCCTGACCCCGAACATGAATCAGAAATTTGTGAAGTTCATAGACGAGGACGGAATTATAATCGCAGACAACTTCAAAAAGTTTGATTATGGAGACCCAAAGGAAGTGACAATGAAAGGGCTGATTCCATCGGATTTGGCGGAGGTGGCGATAGCCGAGGCGTGCAAAGATTACAGTGTGTCGAACTGAGTAAGAGATAAAATAAAAAGAGCACACAAAGAAGATTCTCTGTGTGCTCTTAAAGCTTTTATTTCTTCAGGAATTCAGCCTTCAGCCGTCATCCCTCTGACTTAATTTTTATTTCAGCAGCATCATTTTGCGGGTTGCGCTAAAGCTTTTCCCGTTAACTGACTGCGCTGTGATTGTATAAAGATAAATTCCACTGTTCATTTTCGAAGCATCGAAGTCCGCTTTGTGCCAGCCTGTTGCAAAATTGCCATTCACAAGTTCTGCCACTTTATTACCAACCACATCATAAACTGTAATTCTGACATTCGAAGCTTCAGGCAGGCTGAAGGTAATCGAAGTTGAAGGGTTGAACGGATTTGGGTAATTCTGTGATAAAGAGAATGCGTCAGGATTCGAAATGTCGGCATTCACTTCATTCGAGAAAGAGATAGAACCGTCGAAATCAATCTGTTTCAGACGATAGATATAACTTCCTGCGGCAGCAGGTCTGTCGCTGAATGAGTAGTTTGAAATTTTGGTGGTTGTCCCGTTTCCTGAAACAAAACCAATATTTACAAACTCACCGTTGCCGGATTTTCTCTCAATCTCAAAACCTTTGTTGTTAGTTTCGGTTGCAGTTGTCCAGTCAAGAACCACAGTTCCGTTGTCGGCGGTTGCAGAGAAAGCCGCAAGTTCGACAGGGACAGGTTGAGTGATTGAGAAATTTGCATTGGAAACATCATAGAAGATATTGTCAGCAGCCTCGATATAAATTCTTGCAGTTGTTGTCTGGATATTTGGCAGAGTTACAAGAGCAGCACCATTGTTTGGCACGGGGCCGGCGACATTGGTGAAAGTGTTTCCGCCATCGGTTGTCACTTTGATATTAACATTCTGACAGTTAACCGGTGCTGTGTTGGTGCTTGCAACATCCCATGTAACAGTTACAGGAGAGAGGGCAGGTATCGAAACATTAGTGTTCGGATATGTAACCTTAAATGGAGCAGAACCGGCAACAGCAAATGTCATTTCCTGGAATGCATAATTTCCGGCACCGGGATTGTTGTCTCTAACGATCAACCTGAACTTCAGGTTTCTTGCGTAAGAAGGAAGAATCTCGCCGAGAACCTGTGTACCACTGTAAACATCAGCTCTTTTTGGGAACCAGCGGGTACCACTGACTACAGGGTCGAAACTTCTAAAAATTGGTGCATTTCCCGAAGGAGTGTTTGGATGTGTCGACGGACCTACATCGTATTCTTCCCAGCAATAGGTAAGAGTTGTATTATCAACATCAGAGGCAGCGCCGGTAAGTTTGAAAGGTGTGTTTATCGGAATGGTAAATCCACCTGTCGGGAATGAAGTGATAACAGGTTTTTCATTTCCGTTTGAAACAGAAACCGCACAGTTGTTACCCGATCCGGCAATAAAACTTGAGATTTCAGCCATGCTTCCACTGTGGAAGTAGTCATCGGAGTTGTTCTGAAGATCAGGAGGACAGATACCTGCGTAACCCATGATAGTCGCGGCACTTCCGGGTTCAAATGCTGTTGAAGCATTTCTCTGGCAGTTGTTGTTTTGTGTATGGTTTGCACCGAACTGGTGTCCCATTTCATGAGCTACATAATCTATGTCAAAAGGATCACCAACGGGAGCAGGTCCACCGGTTACACCGCCTGCTTTACTCGAACCACAAACGCTTGCCAGGTAAGCGACACCACCGCCACCTGTGCTGAACACATGTCCAATATCGTAATTTGCTGATCCGATTACGGTATTAATATTCGTGATGTTTTGGCCAAGCATCGTCGAACCATTGCTATTTGTGTATGGATCGGTTGAAGCATTGGTGTATACTAGCAGATTGTTATTGGCGATAAGAATCATTCTAACACTAAAATCGCGTTCGTAAACCTGATTTACTCTGTTCACGGAAGTAACGATAGCTGCCATTGCGAGAGCAACAGTTCCGCCATGGAAAGCAGTATACTCACCGGTGGCTGCCATGGCAAGACGATAGGTCCTGAGGGTTCCGGCAGCAAGTCTTGCACCTGAAGGTGGGGCAGGGGATTCTTCATTTACGAGACAGACACTTTTTAACAGTTTGTCCTGTGAAGGAGAGAAATCTTTTCTGAAATATGAAATGTGGAAAATTGAATTTCCTTTTGCATAAGGATCAATGAAAACTGTACCTTCAGAAGTGAAAATCTGGGCATGAAACCCGTGAGGAGTAAGGTCAAGTCTTGCAGAATACGAATAATTATCGATAGATTTTGCGAGATAAGTTCTTATTTCAGGATATTTTTCCGCAAGAACAGGTTCCATAACGGGAGAATAATAAATTTCAAATTTGGAGAAACTTCCGTTTGGCAACGGGAGTTCAAGAACCGGCACTTTCCCGGCGGTATACGAAAATTCGGGGGGAGCAGTAGCCAGGAATTGTGAAACTGACTCTTTGTTCAGTTCCAAAAGTCTGTACTTTTCTACAGTAATCTGTTTGTCCAAACCGGCAGGCAGACTGTTTCGGTTAAAGTCTTTCCACGGGTTCAAACTTAAACCCTGTGCAACGACAAATGGGACGACTAAAAAGAAGAAGATAAAGATTCTCTTCATGGGAGACCTGTCTTGTTAATAAATGAAAAAGTGGGAACTTAAAGTTCTTAAATTCTCATCATATGAACAAACGATTTCTCAAAAAAAAGCAGGTTTTTGTTGAAAAAAGAGACTATGAGGGTAACTTTTCAAATTTCATCCCTCAGCCTTCGAACTTCAGCCCTCAACCTTCATCCCTCAGCCTTCGAAATTCAGCCCTCGAAATTCAGCCTTCTCTCACTTCATCAAAACCATTTTAATGCTTTTTACCGTTTCACCGGCGACAAGGCGGAACAGATAAATGCCTGACGGGAGAGATTCACCATTAAAGCGGACAGAATGATTACCTGCGGATAACTTATCGGAAACAAGAGTGGATATCTCCCGACCGGAAACATCGAATACCTTCCCGGATACAAATAACTCAGCCGGCAAGGAGAAGTTGATAACCGTTTCAGGATTAAACGGATTTGGAAAATTTTGTGACAAAGCAAGCTCATTAGGCAGCACGATTTCATCACTAATATCTGAAGGTGGATCGGCACTTACGACCTGTCCCGCACCAACTGTTACCACCCGGGAATAAGCCCCTCCAAGAGCTGTGATGGTATAAATGCCTGGCTTCACATCGCCAATGGCGTAGTTTTCGTTATAGATATCATCACTTCCTACATAGGGGTCGCCAAAGTTGTAAGTGAGGGAGTATCCGTAAGTTGTGTAAGGAGGTCTCGGCTTTGGGTCGGGAGAAATATCGACACGGGTGCTGTTCGGAGCATTTGGTACCCTGCCGTAAATCGCTCCCATCCCGGTCATACCGGCCCACAATTCGGCGTTCCTTCTTGAACCCGGGGTGGCATAGGTGGCAGTATTCATTCTTATTTCGAAGTGGAGGTGGGGTCCTGTGGAATTACCCGTATTTCCCGAAATTGCAATCGGGTCACCTTGTAAAACGGTTGCCCCGGATGTCACAAGCGGTCTTTGAAGATGCATATAGAGCATGTAAACGGTTTTATTGTTCCATGTGGCGCGGTGGGTAATGTAGTTCCCTCCGCCACCCGGTTCATAGCCGCCTGTGGTGTCATTTGGGTTATACCCGACGAAAGTTATGACTCCATCTGCAGCGGCGAAGACAGTATCATATCGTGCAGCAATGTCGATACCAAGGTGTGCAAGTGAATTATTCCCGTATCTCGGTTCGCCGTAAAGGTAGGAACCATTGGTTTGAATATTGTCTTTCACCGGTCTTTTAAATCTGAAAGACTGGGCATTTGTCACGGAAATAAGAAACAATAGAAATAAAATCGACTTTTTCATGATGTCTGAATAATTAAAGAATTGATTAAGAAAGTTAATAAAATAATTGCAGAGATTTCAAATAGTATTAACTTTGACAATTAAACATCCTGAATTTTAAAGACAATATCGGAACCCTGTTTCATGTGTTGACATGTGTGAGCATCGGTTCAGAAACGAAGGCAGAAAATGTTTACTAAAGTAAAATTCAATTCGCACAAAGACGAGATACAGGAATGGTTGCATGACGCCTCAAATTTCAAGGGTGACTGCGACACTGTCTTCTTTCCAAAAGACCACCACGAACTTAATTCGCTCCTCAAAAAGTCCAATGCTGACAAAGTCAAAGTAACAATTTCCGGAAGTCGAACCGGACTTACTGGCGGCTGCGTTCCTCAGGGTGGAATTCTTATTTCAACTGTGGGAATGAATACGATCTGGAAATTCAACAGAGTAAAAATGATTGTGACCTGTGATCCCGGAGTTCTGCTCAGTGATCTGCAGGCTTACCTGAAAGAGAGAGGTTTCTTCTTTCCCGCAGATCCAACAGAAACATTTTGTACAGTCGGGGGAATTGTCGCCAATAATTCCTCCGGTGCACGTTCATTCAAGTACGGACCAACGAGAAATTATGTTGCGGGAGTGTATTTGATGCTTCCGGATGGAGATACGATCAGGATGCGAAGAGGAGACATAACAGACAAGAGGGGGGTCTTTGCAGCAAAAACACTTGAAGGGAAAGTACTTAACATCCGTCCGCCGCGGTTAAAAGTGCCGGCAGTTAAAAATGCAGCCGGCTACTTCAGCAAAGAGGGTGCCGACCTCCTCGATCTTATTACAGGTTCGGAAGGAACTCTCGGGGTAATTACGAGAATCAAACTTAATGCGCTTCCGATTCCCGAAAAACTCCTTTCGTGTGTTGCATTTTTCAAAAATATCGATGACGCACTTCAATTTGTTTCTGAAAGCAGAGCCGAAGGGAGAGGAATTAACAGTGATCCGGAGATCGACCCTGTAACAAACACTTGTGGGTCCCTTTCCGCCCTTGAGTTTTTTGATGCAAATGCCCTGCTTTTCCTGAAAAATGATTATCCCAATATACCTGAAAATATGGAGGCCGGCGTCTGGTTTGAAGTGGAGACGACAGAAAATACGCACGATGAAGTAACCGCATACTGGTTGAACAAACTTGAAAGATATCACTCGAGTCCTGAAGATGCGTGGTACGCAGCCGACGACCAGGATGCTGCGAAAATAAAAGAGTTCAGACACGCAATCTCCTACAAGGTGAACGAGTACATTGCGCAAAACGGGTTTTATAAACTTGGTACAGATACAGCCGTGCCAGTCGCTGAGTTCGATGAATACTACAAATATTCCGTTAATCTGGTAAGGGAGAACGGACTTGATTATGTTGCCTACGGGCATTTTGGTGACTGCCACCTTCATCTGAACATGCTTCCAAAAAACGAGGAAGAATTTGCCAAGGGGAAAGAGATATATCTTCAACTTTGCAAAAAAGCCGTGGAGTCGGGAGGAACCGTCTCAGCAGAACATGGAATTGGTAAGCTCAAAAAAGAATACCTCAAACTGATGTACGGGGAGTCCGGAATAGCCGAGATGAAAAGAGTGAAGAGATATTTTGATCCTTCCAATATTCTGAATACCGGAAACCTTTTTGACTGAAATTTTTAAATAATTCAAAAAAGAAAAATTTATGCCTGAATTCAAACTTAAACTTAACGGTACCGAAGTATCGGTCGATGTTGATGCCTCAACACCCCTCCTTTGGGTGCTAAGAGATGAACTTGGACTGACCGGAACCAAATACTCATGCGGGAAAGGCCTTTGTGGCACTTGCACGGTTTTGCTCGATGGAGAAATTGAGAAATCGTGCTCCATTCCTGTCTCACAGGTTGGAGAAAAAAAGATAGTCACCATTGAGGGTTTTGCGAAAGATAAATCACACCCGATCTTCAAAAAATGGATTGAAAAAGAAGTCTCCCAATGCGGTTATTGTCAACCGGGACAGATTCTTACAGTAGCTTCACTTCTAAACCGCAAAGCCAAACCAACACCTCAGGAAATAGAAAATGCCCTGACAGGCGTACTTTGCAGGTGCGGAACCTACCCGAGAATCAAAATTGCCGTTGAAGAATTGATGAAAGAGAGGGGCTGATATGAAAAGGCGCGACTTTATAAAAATTGCAAGTATTTCCGGTGGCGGGCTTATACTCGCAACATTTCTTCCTGCTTCCCTGGTCAAGGGTGAAAACGGCATTTTCGGTGACGACCCAAAAGGGATTTTTAAGCCGGGACCGTTTTTGCAGATTAATTCCAATGGTGAGATCACCATTATCGTTGCAAAGTCGGAAATGGGGCAAGGAGTTTATACTTCACTACCGATGATTGTTGCTGAAGAACTTGAAGTTGACTGGGAGACCGTCAATATTGTGCAGGCGGATGCCGGATTTGATTATGGGAATCAAACAACCGGCGGTAGCACAAGCATCAGGCAAGGCTACGAGCCATTAAGAAAAGCAGGTGCGACAGCCCGGATTATGCTTATTTCTGCGGCAACAATCCTGATGAAAGAAAAAAATGAGAACCTCTACGCAGAAAAAGGATTTGTAATCAGCAAAAAAACAGGTGCAAAACTCCCATACGGTGATCTTGCTGTTGAGGCATCAAAATTACCTGTTCCGACAGATGTACCTCTTAAAGACCCGAAAGATTTCAAAATAATCGGGAAGAGCACTCCAAGAAAAGACACGCCACCCAAATTGTATGGTGAGGCAATTTATGGGATAGATGTGCGGCTTCCGGGGATGATTTATGCTGCTGTAAAACGACCTGATGCCTACAAGCTGAAACTTAAGGCTTTTGATAAATCCTCTGTCGCATCACTTTCGGGAATATATGATGCATTCGAAATCTCAACGGGTGTTGCCATAACAGGAAAGTCAACCTGGCAGGTTTTTAAGGGAGCAGAAAAGCTAAAAGCTGAATGGGTACCCTCGGATACGCTAAAATTCAATACTGATGATCTTTGCAAGGAGGCAAAAAGTAAGCTCGCTGAACCGGGTGGATTGATAAAACAGGAAGGTGATCCTGACGCAATTTTGAAGGGAAAAGACGGAATAATATCTGCCGATTATGAAGTACCGTTTCTCTCTCACTCACCGATGGAACCAATGAATGCTACTGCACACTTCAGTAATGGCAAATGTGAAGTGTGGGCTCCAACTCAGAACCCGCAGCGGCTCAGAAAAGATGTCGCAAGCACTCTCGGAATTGATGAAAAAGATGTAACGGTACATGTGACTTTCCTCGGCGGTGGATTTGGAAGAAGGCTCGTAAACGACTTTGGCATCGAAGTTGCTGAAATTGCTAAAAAAACCGGAAAACCGGTAAAACTCACATGGACAAGAGAAGACGATACAAAGCAGGGGGTTTATCGCCCGTATGGTTTGTACAGATTCACGGGTACAATCGAAAAGAACGCTCCCGTATTTGCCCTCAACATCGTCGGACAATCCATCCGTGCACAATGGAGCAAGGATCCGCTAAAACCGGATCAGTATGATTTCGCTGAAGGGGCGAAAGACCTCCCCTACGGCATTAAAAATTTCAAAATTACAGGTACACTTCTTCAAACACCTCTCACAGCGAGTGCCTGGAGAGCAGTCTATCATTCACAGGTACCATTTGCAGTCGAGTCATTCATTGATGAACTGGCACATTCGAAAAATATCGATCCTTTCATTTTCAGAAGAGACCTGATGCCTAAAGGCAGCAGACAAAGGGCAGTTCTCGAACTCGCAGCGGAAAAGGCGGGTTGGGGTAAGCAAAAAGGGATGGGGATAGCATTCTTCCAGGGATATGACAGCTATTGTGCTCAGGTTGCGACAGTGTCCGTTACGAACAATAATGTCAAAATTCTAAAATTTGTTGTCGCCATCGACTGCGGACTCGCGATCAGTCCAGAATCAGTAAAAGCACAAACAGAAGGAGCGGTGATCTTTGCGCTTTCGGCTGCAATGAAAGGGAAGATAACTGTTAAAAATGGAGCGGTGGAACAATCAAATTATGATGACTACGGCATAATATCATACGATGAGGCCCCTGAAATCGAAGTTCACATCGTTCAAAATACATTCAAAGTGGGTGGAGTGGGTGAAGTTGGCATCGGTGCATGTCCTCCTGCTCTGACCAATGCGATATTTGCAGCTACGGGCAGGAGAATCAGGAGACTCCCCGTTTTGGACAATTTGTAATCAGTCTGAGGTTGAGTTGAATAGTTACACGGATTCCACGGATATTTTAAAACATTAAGAGCAGATTGATTATTTATTGGTTTGAATTATGGAATATTGGGACTGACGAAGAGTTTCGGCCGGTCCCGATTAACCATAATTTCAGACTTCAAACTTCAAACCTCAGCCCTCATCCTTAAGCACTCATCCTTCAGCCCTCATCCTTCAGCCTTCAACCTTCAGCCTTCAGCTTTCAAACCTCAGCCTTCAAGTTTTCAATTTTTGAAGATCATCAGAACTGTACCTGCCACGATAACAAAAGCGGCAAAACCTTTCCTGAGTAAATCGCCCTCGTTGAATATTTTTCCACCGGCGACACTCGCAAAGAAGACTGAAAATCTCTTCACTGCGATTACCAGGGCAACGGGGGCAATTGTGAAGGCAACGATCTGGGTATATCTGTAACCGATTGTAATTGCAGCTGTTGCAACGATTAAAAGGACCAGTGGTTTCAACAGCTCACCTTTGGGCAGGGAGAAACCGGACCTGGTAACAAGCATCAATAAAGTAAAATCGAACAGGAAAAAGATGTGTTGCATCACCATGAAGGTGGAGGTCTCCATCTTGTGGTCTTTTAACAGGTACTTGTCAAGAATCGTGGATACAGTAAAAAACGCGAGTGCTGCTGCCACATAAATATATTTCTTTGTTGTAAAGAATATCCTGAATGGTTCAACCGCCCCTTTTATCGTTTTCATCTCAAGGAAATAGGAACCCAGAAGAACCATTGAAAGTCCCAGAATCTCTTTGATAGTCAATGTCTCACCGATGAAAATAAACGCAAAGATTGCAACGGTTGCCGGAGTCATAGCCAGGAGGGGAAGCGCAGAACTGATCTCGAGACTCTTCAGACTTAGCATAACACACCAAAAAGCAAGAGCCTGAAGAAATGTCTTGATAAACATTACCCATGTTTGTTCCCCCGTAATCATGGTAAAATCGATAAAAAACAGAAAAGGGATACAAAAAATCAGATTCACCCAGGAAAGATGAAATGAAAACTCGAGTGCATTTATCCCCTTCAATGCTTTCTTCTGAGTAATTGCAGCGACACTTGAAAGAACGGCAGAAGCCAGAGCCCAAAAAAACCAGTGCATTAGATGTCTTCCAATCCTTTCTTGATTCTGTTTATTGTCAATGGAGCCGAACCTTCATAATGATTGTTCACATTCAAGTACACTTCGGTATCCATTCCCTTCAATACTTCGAGAAGTCTGGTCAACCGTGAAATTTCCACATCCTTCGGTTCAACAATTCTGTCCCATACGCCCCCTGTTTTTTCCTCAATACCAGATCTGTCAGGTCCGTGGAGTCGAATAATGATTCTCTCACCGAGCAAGTCCTTGAACCTGTCGATAATCTCAAATATTGGAGGCATGAAATAGCCCTGCAAGAAAACAGGAGTTGCTTCCAGGTCATGAAGGAGAGTGAAAAATTCACGGGTAAGGAAATTTGGATTTCTGATTTCAACCGCAAGTGGCAACCGTTTTCCGGCTTCTTTGAAAAACTTCTCCAATAATCCGAAAAAGAGGTTCGGATCCGGCATCTTTTGTTTGTTCAAATACTCAAACTGTAAAATCAGAGCGGCCGTCTTCCCATGGAGCGGTGAAATCGATTCAACAAATGAATTCCATAGCTCACCGGAGAGAAACCACGGATTTTGTTCAGGTTTTCCACCGGTATATTTGGGATAAAAGTGCGTGAGCGTAATTGAATTGGGCACTTTGATGGTAAATTTGAAATTGTCCGGGGTGACTGCAGCATATTCTTCGGCATCTTTTAATTTCGGAAGTGCGGGCGGTTTTCCCGGAGTAAAAAGTGACCAAAACCACTGATCCACTTCAACAGAATCAAAAGTTTTTGAGTACTCCTCCAAAAAATTAATTTCACCAAATTCAGGATAAACTATCCCTTTCCATGATTCATATTTCCAACTGCAGGTACCGAACCGGATAAGTTCACTCATAACTAAAAAACTTTTCCTATATTGAATTCAAAAAAACAAACATTTGAAGCCATGACCGAAAAAACATCACTGGATACTCTGACAAAATTTTTCATCGCGACACTGGGAATTGTAGCCATTGTTATCGTACTGAAAGAACTTCAAAACCTATTTCTTCCTTTTGTGATAGCGTATTTTCTTTATTTTCTTTTTGTACCGCTTAACAAGTTTCTCACTTCGAAGAAAATACCACTTGCAATTGCGGGATTGTTGGATATTGCTATTACTTTCACCATGACCTGGTTTGCGGGCAAATTTATCATAGACAGTCTCATGAGTTTTAGCAGCGAACTCGATCTGTACGATAAAAAACTTTCAGCAATGGTGATGAGTACCGCCACATCCATTGGAATAAGCGATCCGGCATTGAATAATTTTTCAATTCAATCGCTTCTAAAACAGATCGATTACGGTTCACTTGCTGGAGGATTGCTTACATCCACAATCGACCTGATGGGTTATGCCCTTTTTGTAATATTTTTCTTTTCATTTATCCTCCCCGGTCACAAAGCGATATATCGAGCCATCGAGAAAAGGGTTGTCTCTCCGAAAAAATTCGAAATTATCAAACGAAAACAGCTTGTTGGTGATGAATCAGGTCAATCCGCAGTCCAACCCGACCATGATCTCGAAGAAGAAACCACAAAGCTTGAAAAAACATTTAAAACCATTCCCGAACAGATACAAAAGTATATTATTACAAAACTTGTTCTCAACATCCTCGCCGGTGTAACCGTAGGTGTTGTTCTTGGCATTCTTGGAGTGCCGTTTCCCGCTGTATGGGGTGCATTTACTGCCATCCTGAACTTTATACCCACAATCGGGTCTGCTTTCGCAACAATACTTCCCGCCCTGATGTCGCTGGTGGATTCAGGGGAAATCACTTTCACGCTGCTGGTTGTTGGTTGTATGGCAGGGATACAAACCCTTTATTTTAATCTTCTCGAGCCTATGATAGTTGGAAAAAGGCTCAACCTGAATCCTCTGGTTATTCTTTTTTCTGTTATAATCTGGGGTTACATCTGGGGTATTATGGGGATGTTTCTGGCAGTTCCCCTGACGGCAATTCTAAAGATTGTAATCTCAAATTTTGATTCAAAAAACATGCAGTTTATTTCAGATTTGATGGGCTCGAACGATTAGAGGTTAAGTTCGTCCTTCATAAATCTGAATGTATCCTCTATCGAACTGGCAGAGTAGCCGAATTCGGTTTCTGCTTTAATGGTTACCAGTCCTGAGTTCAGAGGTCTTTTTGCCGGCTGGTTCAGCTCTGGTGTGGTTATTGCTTTCACGAGCGATTTATCGAGACCAAAAAAGTCGACTATTCTCATTGTAAAATCATAACGGGAGAGGAATTCCCGGCCACCTATATTATATACTCCGTACTTTCCAAATTCCATCACCTGTCCAATGGCTCTAACCAGGTCGTCCAGGAAAGTGGGATTATTTATCTGATCGGTCACAATTCTTATTGTCTCACCTTTTCTTATCGATTCAACAACCCAGCGCACAAAATCAAGCCGCCCTTCTTTTATCACACCATACAGTACATTCGTTCTCAATATAGTGTAGAGTGCGTTCGAAATTCTCAGGGCATTTTCACCCGCCAGTTTGGTCCTTCCATAGTAACCAACGGGATTGGGTTTGTCGTTTTCGGAGTACTGACCTTTTATTCCGTCAAAAATGTAGTCTGAAGAGATGTGTATCAAATGGGCATCACAGTTCCTGGCGCCTTCAGCCATGTATTCCACAGCTTTTACATTGATGCTCCATGCCAGTTCCCGTTCGGACTCGGATTTATCCACATTGGTAAACGCAGCGGCATTTATGATGTAATCGGGGGAAAAATTCGATATAATCGATTTGACCTTGTCTCTTTTTGTAATATCCGCCTGAACATAATTTGCGGAAGTGTCGTAGAACTTTTCTTCGAAGGAAGAGCAGAGGACAGAGTAACCGAGTTTTTTGGCGAAATATTCATAGCACCGTTGTCCAAGCATACCTGATGCGCCAAAAATCAAAATTTTATTTTTCATATAAGAGGGAATCAACATCTTTTTTAAGGTTCTCTATCTGTTCTGTTGTTTTATAAGTTGATATTACAGCACCGGCAGCATTTCCTGCATAAAGTGCTTTTACAGCGTCACCGGTTCTCAACCAGTTGAGGAAAAATGCGGCACCAAACACATCGCCACACCCGACCTTGTTAATGGTTTCCACTTTGATTGCTTTCGCGAAGAGGGAGTTTATCTCACCATCTTGCCGGTAATACATTCTTACCCCTAAATCGCCTTTGGTAACCAAAACAATTTTGACTCCCAAATTTAAGATATTTTCGACTATCGATTCCTCTATTTCTCCGGTACCACAGCAAAGAATTTCAGTTTCATTCGCCTGAAGGATGTCGACAGAGGCTGCCCACTGATCAATATCATCGATTTTGGCGAAGTCCCTGTTCCCGTCTTCGCTGAAGGACCTTGCTCTCGAATGGATATCGAGAAAAACGGGGGCTTGAGTAATTGATTTTATCGTCTTCAGATCATCCGGTGTAAAATCGAAACCGGTGATGAGATTCACGAGGACTCCTCTTAGGTTGAGGTCAGACAGGGCCGCCGGGTCAAATTTAATTTTCTCCGTCAGGTACTCATATTTTTCCTCTCTTTCGCCTTTTTCGTGAATGAGCAGGTGGTTGACCGGGAGTTGATCAACAATATTGACGAGCGATCGGTTGAATCTCTCATAAAGAGGGAAGTAGAGGTGCTTTTGTTTTTCGGAGAGGTTCGTCAGCATAAAAATCTCATCACCATCCTCCTTAAGTACATCAAAGGCAGAAGCTACATAAAACATCCCTCCCGGCTGGTTTAATACCTTGCCGTTTGTATGAATCATGTCCTCTACGGAGGATCCGGCGATAAGAAGTTTCATATAAAACCTGAATAAGTGATTTGTAAATATAGGAAATCAGAAATCAAGCGAATGGACAAAAAAAAGCTGCCCCGGTCTCACAAGGCAGCTTTATTCACAGACTGAAACAGTCGTTATCGTGAAAGTAAAATTAAGTAGTGCATGATTCCAAAATCATTTCTGACTGTTTAGAAGGAATCAGCTCCGGGACCCTCTTCTCCACCTTTCTTCTGCTGTTTTTTGAAGCTGTTGAAGGTGTAGGTAAGCCCTACATAAACATTTCTGGAGTCATTCTTACGATAGTTCGACAGATCGAAATTGGTACCGACAGTTGAGTTGGTCCACTTCATTGTGTTGAAGAGATCGGAAACTCTTACTGTGAGTGACAGGTTACCGTCGAAGAAATCCTGTTTGTAAGCGACATCCATGAAATACATTTCTTCAGTTCTGCCCTGGGCATTTACAGAAGGAGCGTTGTAATTGAACATTAACTGCATGCTTGCACCCTCGAAGAGATTTAGCGAGGAGAT
Source organism: Ignavibacteria bacterium (assembly GCA_017302895.1). Classification (NCBI taxonomy): domain Bacteria; kingdom Pseudomonadati; phylum Ignavibacteriota; class Ignavibacteria; species Ignavibacteria bacterium. Next base: position 484,809 of record JAFLBV010000003.1, read on the forward strand.
GAGTTTTGCATTCCAACTGTAATCATCCTGATTTATTTTTGTCAATCCCGACTCACCATTCAACTGAATTCTGTAGTACGAGAACGACGGCATAAGACGGAATCCGGAGAAAATTTCACCACCTGTGCTGACTTCAAATCCTGTGCTTTTTTGAGTTGCAATGTTGTCCCAGGTCGTTTCAGTTATTCCGTTACCGATTAGACGGGTGAATGAGTTGATTGCACCATTCGTCTGACGGTAGAAAAGGGTTGTCATGAAGTTCAGTTTCCCCATAAAGAGTGAGTAACCGAGTTCATAAGAATCTGTAAACTGCGGGTTGATATTCGGATTACCGAAGTAGATGTTAAGTGAATCAGTATTATCAACAAAAGGATTCACCTGTCTTGGATTTGGCCTGTCAACTCTGCGGCTGTAGTTTGCCCTGATCTCCTGAATCATACTCGGTGAGTAGGTCAGATAGACTGACGGGAAGAAATCAGTGTAATTTTTATCCACTTTGACATTGGTTCTGTCCGTTTTACCATCCGCAATTGTTGTTTCAGATCTTAAACCTGCCTGATATTTGAAGTCGCCGAAACTTCCCGTGAAGATTGCAAAGGCAGCATGTATCTGTTCATTGTAATCGAAGACATTAGTCTGGTTGGTGTTCAGCACCCAGTTGTCAGTTACAGGATCGCAGTTGAAATAGGAAACACCTGAGTTCAGATTTCTGAAAGTGGTTTTGATACCTGTTTCAAGTTTTGTTGTACTTTCAAACAGGGGCATTGACCAGTTGATGGAACCGACAAGAAACTCAAATTTGTTTTTTGAATCATTTTTGGTTTTCACGAGCGAGGAATTGTTGAATCTGTCGACATTCGAGAAACTGTTGAGGTTTACATCATTTCTAGAGAAAGTCAGGTCTGCAGTCAGCTCAGTGTTTTTATCCGTAAAAGTTCTTTTGTAGTTCAGGGAGTAGTTCTGATTCTGGAAATCTCTTGCACCCTCGCTGTATCTCTGATACACCTCTGCAGGAGTTCCTGAAGAAGTGGAGGTGTTTTGAGTCTTGAATGCATTATCAAAATTGAACTTCCTGTAATTTCCCTGAAGTGTCAGGGTATTAAAGTCATCAAGGTACCAGTCGAAACCAAGGTTGTAGTTACTCATGTTCATGGTAAAATTACCGTTGGAAGTCTGGGAGAGGATATTTGTGGAACCGGGATAGAAGGCGGTTCTCACAGAGTTACCCTCGTTCATGAAGTTGTTCACTCTGAAATCAAAATTTCCGAAGAAATTGATATGTTCGAGTTTGTAGTTCAAATTGACCGAGGAATTGTATTTGTCATTTGTTCCGACATTTGAAGAGAGCATACCGTTGATACCAAGGTTTGATTTCTTCTTCAGTTTAATATTCACAATACCGGCGGTGCCTTCTGCATCATATTTGGCTGATGGATTTGTTACGAGTTCGATGGACTCGATCGAACCGGCAGGTATTGATGCTAAAATATCACCGATTGACTGACCGCCTGTGTTGGCTGGTCTGCCATCGATCAAAATCTTGACATTTCCATTCCCGCGAAGAGTCAGGTTACCATCGATGTCAACCTGTACCGAAGGGACATTTCTTAAGACATCGGCGGCATTTCCGCCTGCGGATGCGATATTTTTATCAACATTAATAATCTGTTTGTCGAGATTGTTGATTATGGCGTCTTTTTCGCCTGTAACCAGTACTTCATCAGTTGTCATTCCGGCAGGTCTTAACTTCAAAATCCCCAAATCAACAGACAGACTCTTTGGAGTCACCAGTATCGAGTCGATTGTGAGTTTCTCATAACCAATAAATGAGATTTCAGCAGTATATAAGCCAAAGGGCACCTGGGACATTTTGAACAACCCGGAAATGTCTGTTACAGTCCCGTTCACAAGAGCTTTGTCTTTTTTGCGGTAAATTACAAAATTACCATACTCAACCGGTTTGCCGGTTTTGGCATCAACGAGTACACCTGAAATCTCACCTGAAGGATCTGCTCCGCCGGGTGTGTTTACAGGTTTTTTTTGCTGGCTAAGGCTCTCGCTCGACAAAATTATGAGTGAGAGAATTGAAAGAATTAAGATGTGTCTCATTTTCCTCATCGTAGAAATTTAATAATACTGATAATTGGACAGCCAAAATCACGAAAAGATTAATGATATTCAAGGATTTTGGTTGAATGGTATATATTCTAAACAAGCGGTTAAAAAGAATGGTTTCTGTTGAATAGTTTTATATCCAGAATTCAAGAAATTAAGGGAGAAATTTGTTATTTTTGCCCTTTTATAATTTAACAGTATAATTATTCATAAAATTCAATTCAGACGAGAATTTAACATGCCCGATTCAGAAATGGATCTTTCAACACTAAAAATTGACCGTACTCAAAGAAAAAATCCGGAAAACCGCGGAAAATACATCAAATTCGGGGTGCTGATAATATTATTGGCAGCGATCGCATGGGCGGTTTTTTATTTTTTTGGTGATATTTTTGATCCTCCGGCAGAAGTAAAAATGACGACCGCAGTAATGCAAACCCCAACAGAAAGTGAAGCCCTGCTCACAGGAAATGGTTATGTAGTGGCTCAAAGAAAGGCCTCCATTGCATCGAAAGCAATGGGAAGACTGGTTTTTCTGAAGGTAGTGGAGGGTGATAAAGTAAGGAAAAACGAAGTTATCGCCCGGCTCGAAGATACAGACATTATCGCTCAGATACAGCAGGCAGAGTCGAACTTGAAACTTTCTGAGACTGACCTTAAGGAAGCTGAAAACAATTTCAGAAGGGCGAAACAACTGTTTGAGAGGAATGCTCTGACCGAAACCGAACTTGATGCTGCAGAAACAAGGTTAAAACGGGTGGTTGCAGGTATCGATTATGCCAAAACCCAGATAGCCCGGCTCAAAGTGGACCTCGAAAATACTCTCATCAGGGCACCTTTCGATGGAACGGTACTGACAAAAAATGCGGAGGTCGGAGAGGTGGTTTCTCCATTGTCGGGTGGCGCCAATTCAAGAGCTGCGGTTGTTACGATAGCGGACATGAACTCCCTTCAGGTGGAAGCGGATGTGTCCGAATCGAATATCGATAAAATAACTTTGAACATGGAGTGTCAGGTTTATCTTGATGCTTACCCTGACAAGGGATATGCAGGTTTTGTAGCAAAAATAGTACCTACTGCCGACAGGTCAAAAGCGACGGTATTGGTGAAGATCGGGTTTAAGGATTATGACAGCAAGGTTTTGCCTGAGATGAGGGCGAGGGTTTCATTTCTCGCTGAACCCGTTAAAAACACGGATCAGAAGCCGTTCCTTGCCATTCCTGTAACTTCGATCGTAAAACGGGATAATAAAAAGTATGTTTACAAAGTGAAAGACGACAAAATTGTGGAAGTTCCTGTAACAACCGGGAAGGAATACGGAACCTCTGTCGAAATCACATCCGGACTTGCCGAGGGTGACAAAATTCTCGAAAAAGTCACAAAAGAAATAACTCCCGGTCTAAAAGTGAAAATCAAACAATAACAGGTAATATATGTCATCTTTAATAGAGATCAACAACCTTCAAAAATCGTATTGGAGAAACAACCTCGAGATTCCTGTCTTGAATAAACTGAGTCTCGGTGTCGAGAGTGGTGAGTTTCTTGCCCTGATGGGACCTTCGGGTTCGGGGAAAACCACACTTTTGAATATGATTGCAGGTATTGACAGACCCACAGAAGGCACCATTAATATCAATGGCGAAGATGTGGGGCGCATGAGTGAGTCGAATCTTGCCAAATGGAGATCGGCTAACATCGGATTTGTTTTTCAGTTCTACAATTTGATACCTGTTCTTACTGCTTTCGAGAATGTCGAACTGCCGCTTCTTCTTACCAAGTTGAAAAAAGATGAGCGGAAAAAACATGTCGAAACCGCACTGACCATAGTAGGACTTGGTGACAGAATGCACCACTCCCCGAAACAACTTTCAGGTGGTCAGGAGCAAAGAGTGGCTATTGCCCGGGCAATTGTAACTGATCCATTGATAATTGTTGCAGATGAACCGACCGGAGATCTGGATAAAAACTCGGCTTCCGAGATTCTGTCGCTTTTGGAAAAACTTAATAAAGATTACCATAAAACTATCGTAATGGTAACTCACGATCCGCATGCTGCTGAGAGAGCAAGTCGTGTCCTTCATCTTGAGAAAGGTGAACTGGTCAAGGAGACAGTATGAAAATCTTAAAGATTATGCTGAAGAATGCACTTCGGCACAAATTGCGTTCCTTCCTTACGATTATTGGTATTTCAGTTGCCGTTATCGCTTTTGTTGTGATGAGAACAATCATTACGGCATGGGATATCGGAGTGGAAGCTGCTGCTGCAGATCGTGTAATTGTCAGGAATGCCGTATCATTTATCTTCCCTCTGCCGGTAGCATACAAAGATAAAATAGAGAAAATCGACGGAGTAAAAATTGTTTCATGGGCAAACTGGTTTCAGGGAGTCTACAAGGACAAGGAAAACTTTTTCGGCAGAATGGCAGTGGATCATAATACTTTTTTCGAAGTGTATCCCGAGTTTATGATTACGCCTGAAGAAAAAGCCGCATTTCAAAAAGATGTTCAGTCGTGTGTAATTGGCGAGGCTACCGCTACAAAGTTCAATATCAAAAAAGGTGATATTGTTACTATTGAAGGGGATATTTACCCCGGAAACTGGGATTTCAAGGTGGCAGCCGTCTATAAAGCCCGCGACAAGATAACTGATGCGACCGGCATGTACTTCCGTTGGGATTATGTAAACGAACGCCTGCAGAAAGAGTCTCCAGCAAGGGCAAATGAAGTGGGCTGGTATATTATCAAAGTTACCGATCCTGACAAAATTGCTGCCATTTCACAAAAGGTTGACGGATATTTTACAAACAGCTCATTTACCACCAAAACAGAGTCGGAAAGGGCATTCAACCAGGGATTTCTTGCCTCCACAAGTGCCATTATCACAGCAATGAATGTGGTTTCATATGTAATTATCGGAATCATAATGCTCGTGCTTGGTAATACCATGATCATGGCAGCGAGGGAAAGAACCAGGGAATATTCAGTGCTGAAAACACTCGGATTTACAGGAAAGCATCTGACAGGCCTGATACTCGGTGAATCGCTGGTTATATCCTTTCTTGGCGGACTCATTGGACTCTTCCTCGGGATCTCTCTTGTCGATGGTTTGAGTCAGATTGTCCCAAAAACAATATTCCCAATCCTGGAAGTAAAAACGATGACAATATTATTTGCTTTCTTTTCAGCCATGCTGGTCGGAATAATTGCATCGATTTTCCCGATTCACAAAGCCGTCAATACAAAGATTGTTGACGGATTCAGATTTGTAGGGTAAGGAGAAGAGTATGATACCATTAAAATATACAGTAAACAGCCTCAAGAGAAGAAAACTCACCACTTCAATTACCATTGCCGGTGTTGCACTTGTGGCTTTTGTTTTCGCAGCGGTTTTAATGATGGCTTATGGAATTGAGAAAACCCTCAAATCGACGGGTTCACCTGATAATATTAAGATTGTCAGAAAATCTGCGACGGGTGAGATATCCAGTCTTATTGACGGAGAGGCTCAATCAATTATTTCCACATCACCACTGATAAGTAAATCGACTGCCGGGAAACCTCTTATCTCAAAAGAGCCGGTGGTTCTGATCAATCTTACCCGTGATGACGGTGCCACAGGTAATCTGACTGTGCGAGGACTAAATGAGATATATAAAGAACTCAGACCTCAGGTCAGGATTATTGAAGGACGCGAATTCAAATTCGGAGTGAATGAACTGATTGTGGGCGATGCACTCGTTGCAAAATTCCCGGAGACTGAAATCGGAAAGAAAATTAAATTTGCCGGTGGTGACTGGACAGTTGTTGGAATTTTCACAACTGACGGAAGTGGTTTCGATTCGGAACTGTGGGGTGATGCTTCACAGATTCTTGCAGCTTTCAACAGAGGTAGTACCGTAAGCACACTGACAACAAAACTCGTCTCTCCCGATAGTCTTGATCAGTTTAACCAGTTTTTGCTCAAGGATAAACGGCTTAATCAATATGAAGCAAAAGCAGAGCAGCAATATTATGCCGAGCAGTCGGAGGGACTTTCGCTGTTCATCAGCATAGTCGGAATATTTGTCACAGTGATTTTCAGTTTTGGAGCGACCATCGGAGCCACAATCACGATGTACTCTGCGGTTGCGAACAGAACAGTGGAAATTGGAACGATGAGAGCCCTCGGCTTCAGCAGGAGGAGCATACTGATGGCATTCCTGATCGAGTCGCTGTTTCTGGCACTTCTCGGCGGCGTAATCGGGTTGGGACTTGCATCTTTCCTCTCATTTGTGAAGATATCGACCCTGAATTTCTCATCATTTTCAGAGATAGCATTCAGTTTCTCCCTTTCTCCGGCGATAATCATTTCATCTCTGATCTTTTCACTGGTTATGGGTTTCATTGGCGGTTTCCTGCCGTCATTCAGAGCAGCCAGACTGAATATCGTAAATGCACTTCGGGGGATGTAGCTTAACAGCTAATCCCTCTTTTGTTTATCTTTGCTTATCGATTATAAAGAATTTTGATGAGCAAGATTAAACACTATATATTAATTTTTTCCGTTCTCCAGGCAGTTGGACTTTCGCAGAATTTGCTGGAGAGCGGAAAAGATATTTTTCGTTTGGCAGAAACAAGCGATACAGTTCAGATTGAACTTTATTCTCAAGCTGCGGAGAAGCTGGAACAGTATCTGCTCACAGATTCGACAAATCCGGAAGCTCACTACTTTCTGGGCTATGCCTACGACAGAATATCCCTCCCCACTATGAATTACCTCCCGATTTTGGATATGTCATTCCTGCGAAAATCAGTTGCACACTTCCTCAAATCGATCGAATTGTCACCTGAATACAAAGGTGAATCGTGGCACTTAAGCGCCTATTCCAAGATTATTTCCATTTGGGGAACTGCGGCACTTTCGTATATGGTGAAAGGTCAGCCTGATTCGGCAAAGATATGCTTCAGACAAATCCTAAAAAACGGAGTGATATCGGGGGCATATTTCGATTATGGCGAGAATCTTTTAAGATCGATACCTCAGAATGCAATAGTATTTTCAGAAGATGAACTGGAAACTTTTCTTGTTTACTACCTTCAACTCATGGACGGTCTAAGGAAAGATGTCACTTTTTTGCATGCCGGATTTTTGAATGCCCCCGAGTATGTAAAACTTATGAAGTCAAATTACTTTATGGGAACATATAATGCCGGAATGGACATGTCTGAGGATGAAATTGAACGACTTCAACCACAGGTAAAAAAACCTGAGAAGTATAATCTCGAGATCCCGTTGTCAGTTCTCGACAAATACAAGGTTGAAAGCACAGAGAGATTCCCAAAACTGACTTTCGTTTTCCCTCCGGTTCCGGAGAAAGAAGCAGATTCTTCCCAACTGGTTGTAACAGGTTCGGAGCAGGTTATATTCGACATAATCGCCAAAACAAAATGGCTTAGGGATATCTGCTTCACACCGACATATCAGGGAAGGGCACGCACCGTGTTCTCTAAATATCTCCGCGCAGAAGGACTCGCATACAGGATGCTTCCCTATGTAACCGCTGAAAGAAATGAATCGATAAACAGCGATTTGCTCGAGGTACTCTTGAGTACACCGGAAGATTATTTTGATGAAACGGCAAATTTTGGGATGCCATTCGATTTCGGTTCCATCAATTCAGAAGAAGTGGTTCGCGACAGGTCTTTGTATTCCCTCATTGATAACTATTCCAATCTTTATTTCGATCTTGCTGATTCGTACCTTATGATGGAAAACAAAGGTCAGGCAAAACGAGTGCTGATTTATTTTGATATGAATCTTAAACCGGGAACCCTGATCAGGAATTATTCAACCGTTTACAGGGCGGCCCTTCTCTACGAGAGGGTGGGTGAGTTGAATGATTTCAAAAGACTTGGCGTCATTTCCGAGGGACTTGCCCTGAAGGAACTTGAAAAAGATCCGTTTTCATATGATGATGCCGGAAGCCCCTATGACATGCTGCTTGATTACTACATCAAGATAAACGACATGAATAAACTGATTGAGATGCTTCGTAATCTCTCCCAAAGGTACCCGGAAAATCTCGAAATAAAAGAAAAACTTGATGCACTGACAAAGAAGGGATAGTTTTCTTTCCCTGTCTTCGATGATCCGCCGGCCGTTATCACCATTCTCAACCGAAGATTTGAGTATACCATAAAGTCTCGAATTCAACAAAGAGCAACTAACCACAATTCATTATATTTGTATATTCAAACAATTTATATTCAGTATTGTTTACCAATAAATTATTGTTAAACATGCAAAATAGAATTACTTTTGCAGTTCATTTTTCCCGGAGATCAAGTTGGTTGTAGTATTTGAACAGCGAGCAGATGAAGAAAAGATTGACCGAATCGTTGAGAAGATCAAGGGTATGGGCTATTCTGTATTAAAATCCGAGGGGGAAGGACAGCGGATTATTGGTATTGGGGGAATGAAACCCGAGAGCGACATAAAAGAAATCAGTATGATCGAAGGAGTGGCGAAGGTACTCAGCATATCCGAACCGTATGTTTTTGCAGGACGGGAATTTAAAGCTGATAATACCATAATCAAAGTTGGTAATGCATCGCTCGGAAGTGACGAAGTTACAATAATCGCGGGTCCTTGTGCTGTGGAGAATGAAACCCAGATTCATGCTGTTGCGCGTTATGTGGCAAAATCGGGTGCGAAGATTTTAAGAGGTGGTGCCTACAAGCCAAGAACCTCCCCCTACTCGTTTCAGGGATTGGGAGAGGAAGGTCTCAGATTCATCAGGGAAGCTGCAGATGAAAACGGCTTAAAGGTCGTTACTGAAATAATTGATCTTACTCTCATCGATCTTGTCGGGAAATATACTGATATTTTTCAGGTGGGTGCACGAAACATGTATAACTACCCGTTGCTGAAAGAGCTCGGGAAATTAAATATTCCTGTACTCCTCAAAAGGGGACTTTCTGCGACCATTGATGAACTTTTGATGTCATCCGAATATATACTGGCAGGCGGAAACAATAAAGTAATTTTATGTGAGAGGGGAATCAGGACTTTTGAACCATCCACCAGAAATACATTTGATGTTTCGGCAATACCTGTTATCAAACAGAAAAGTCATCTTCCTGTTATTGCCGACCCTTCACACGCCACAGGCTATCGCGACATGGTAACCCCTGTTGCCCGGGCTGCCGTTGCCGCAGGCGCTGACGGACTGATAATTGAAGTGCATAACGATCCTGCAAAAGCGATGTCGGACGGTCCACAGGCTCTCTTCCCGGATCAATTCGAAAAGTTGATTAATGAGGTGAGGTTAATAGCCTCAGCTATCGGAAGAGGAGTTTAGAATAGCTGCTGCCACATTTTCACCATCGATGGCAGCGGATACAATTCCACCGGCGTAACCCGCTCCTTCACCACAGGGATAAAGTCCTGAAATCTGCGGATGCATAAGTGTCTCCCTGTTTCGTGGAATACGGACAGGCGAAGAAGTTCTTGATTCGACTGCCAGCATTTGAGCCTCCTCGGAAATGTAGCCCTTCAATTTCTTATCAAAAATTCTCAAAGCCTCTTTCAATCTGAATGAAATTTCATGAGGGAGAATTTTGTTCAGATCGAGCGAAACAGTTCCCGGGATATAACTCGTCTTGGAGAGTGAAGGGGAGACTTTCCCCTTTATGAAGTCGGTTACCTTTTGAGCCGGAGCTGTTTGAGTGCTGCCCCCTGCCTTCCAGACATCAATTTCAACCATTTTCTGGTATTCCAGGGCTGCGAGGGCACCCTTGTTTTCAAATTGATTCCAGTCGTTTGGAGTGACTTCCACGACAAATCCCGAGTTTGCAAAAGGGGAATCGCGGCGGGAGACTGACATTCCGTTCAGGACAAGTTCACCGGGTGCACTCGATGCCGGAACGATAATACCTCCCGGGCACATACAAAAAGAATAGACACCTCTTCCGGAAGCCTGGCATGTGAGTGAGTAACTTGCTGCGGGCAGATTCGGGTCTCTGGTTTTGGAGTGATACCGTGCTTGATCGATAAGCGGTTGCGGGTGCTCGATCCTTACACCGAGGGCGAAAGGTTTGGCTTCAATCAGAATTTTCTCCCTGTCCAGGAGATAAAAAATGTCTCTTGCCGAATGACCGGTTGCAAGAATTACGGCATCACCTCTGAACTCTTCCGATTCGTTTACAATAACCCCTGTGATTTTGTCATTTACCCTTAAAAATCCGGTGACTCTTGAATCAAAATGAATTTCACCACCATGGTCTAGAATCGTTTGACGGATGGAGGAAATAATTTTCGGAAGTTTATTCGAGCCAATATGTGGGTGAGCATCGACCAGGATATCTGGATCTGCTCCGTGCATCACAAGGATGTTCAAAATTTTAAGGACATTTCCTCTTTTGTCAGAGCGGGTATAGAGCTTGCCGTCGCTGTAGGTGCCGGCACCACCTTCACCAAAGCAATAGTTGGAATCGGGGTTTACCGTATGGAACTGCATTATTGCTCTCAAATCCCGTCTTCTTGCCTGCACATCCTTCCCTCTTTCGAGGATAACCGGTTTAATACCGTTCTCCAAAAGTCGAAGTGCTGCAAAAAGACCGCCCGGACCTGCCCCGACAATAATTACTTCTTTCTTTGGCCCTGCTTCTCTGTAAACAGGTGGTGTTAAGGGAGTAACGACAGGTTCATCAATAAAGACCTGCACTTTGAAACGGTAAAGGGGGTTCTTGCTTCTTGCGTCAATTGACCGTTTCGAGATGTAATAACCCGTTATTTTTGCAGGTTTCTCTTTAATTGATTTAAGGATGAGAGAGCGGATTTTTTCGTTATCGCGGGCATCAGCCGGATTGACGGCGATTTCAACTTCTTTTATCATAATTCCGGCGGGTCAGGGAATTCGATTTCCGGCTCTCAAATCGACAAGCCTCTCGGGAGGGTAAATGTAACTATGGTGCCCATTCCGAGCTCACTCGAAATCACAATAGTGCCGTGCATTTTCTCCAACAATTCTTTGCAAAGAAGCAAACCGAGTCCCGAACCCTTTTCGTTGAATGTTCCTCGCGAAGACCTTGTATGAGAGATGTCAAATAGTTTATTCAGGCTTTCAGTTTCGATTCCCCTTCCATTATCGATAACCGAAACCTCGATTGTTTTATCAGTAGCCTTCTGATTGATCCAAACCTGTGCACCGGCATCACTGAATTTAGCTGCGTTTGAGAGGAGGTTTCTTACGACGGTGAGAGTCATCTCGGTATCCGCTATAGCGAAAAATTCTTCAGACGGTGTAAATTTTATTAAAATATTTTTAGACTCATAAACAGTCGCCATTTGGGCAATGGCTTTTTGGATGATAGTGGAAATCAGAAATCTTTCGGCATTTATTCTCAATTTTCCTTGTGTCGCTCTTGACCATTCGAGAATCGATTCCAAAAGTGCGAACTGGGTTTGTGCAATTTCATAACTTGATTTGATGAACTGTTTTCTTTCTTCTTCTGTAAAAAGTTCATAGTCGCTGTACAACAGGTCAAGCGAATTAAGCAACGGGTGGAAAGGACCTCTGAGGTCGTGAGCCAAAATTGAAATAAACTTGTTTTTCCTTTCGTTCAGGTCTCTCAGTTCACTTGAGAGTGCTTCGAGTTCCCGTATCGAGTCTTTGCGTTCAGTAATATCGAATCCGAAAATTGCCAGTCTGTATACATCGCCATTTTCGTCAAAAACAGGGTAGAACGAGTTGAGTATATTGCTTCCAAATCGTAGATCCTCAAATTGGACAGAAGCTTTAGTACGGATGACCTCGTCAATCTTTTTTCTTCTGTATTCTGCCGTTTCGGGCTCAAGAAGTTCAAAAATATTTTTCCCCGAGAGGTCTTCGCCCGGTCTTTTAAGTCTCTCGGCAGTAATCAAGTTACTGATTACTACGGTACCGTCGAGTTCTATCAGAATAGCGGATTCTGTAATCGAATTTACGAGAGACTTCAACACTCCGGCATTTTCTTTAACGCTTTCCTGAAGTTTGATTTGTTGAGAGACATCCCTTGCAACGGCATAATATTTATCATTTTTGATTGCTGCCCGCCAGTCGAGGGTAACAACTTCACCTGTTTTGGTCAGATATCTGTTGCGGAACGAAGAGATTATCCCGTCATCCGAGATATATGTGGATATATTCAGGGTTTTTTCCAGATCATCGGGGTGTACAAATTCGATGAATGAGCGTCCCTGCAGCTCTTCAACCCCAAAGCCGAGTGTTTTTTCCCATGCCTTGTTTACCCTTATCAGCGTTCCGCCAATTGTGGCAATACAAAGGAGGTCAGGTTGGATATCGAAGAAGGTATTAAATTCGAATTCCCGTTCTTTTTTCTCTGTAATGTCGGTGATATATCCTTCAAGAAAAAGGAGATTCCCCTCCTCGTTGTAGATTCCTGCTCCTTTTTCCCACACCCATTTCTCCTCGCCTGATTTTGTGCAAATTCTGTACTCGATGGTGAAAGGAAGGGTGGTGTTGATGGCTTCCTGGATGGCATCCCAAACTTTTTGTCTGTATTCGGGGAGAATTAATGAATCGTAGGAAACAAATTGGTTTATAAACTCGTCCGGGGTATATCCGGTCAGTTCAAAAGACCCGGGGGAAATAATAAACATTGTCCAGTTAGTATCGTTGGCGCATCTGTATGCCATTCCCGGCAAGAAACTGAATAAATTGTCCAGAGTTATGCCGTTATTACAATCTGAACTCCCGGCAGAAATCATGATTTGGCTTTCTCAAAAGAAGGAAAAAAAACAATTTATATCAATGTGTTAATCTAAATCATATTTTTCATAAATGCAAATGCTATTTGGGACATTGGGCACGAATCCCGTCTGCGATTTTAGATTTCTTTTGCTAAATTTGTAAGTTTGAAATTAAATATTTCCCCACCGTGTTATTAGATTTAGAAACGAACATCGACAACTAAACAGGTTTTATATGACAGACGATAAAAATTTACGCGAAATACAGGAACTTGAGAATCAGGAATGGCTCTATTCTCTTGATTATGTTCTTCAGAATGGCGGAAAAGAGAGAGTGGTTGAATTGCTGCATCTCCTGCAAATAAGGGCACACAAAGCAGGAGTGGAGATTCCATTCACCGCCAACACACCATACATCAACACCATTCCGAGAGAAAAACAGGTTCCTTTCCCGGGTGACCGTGAAATTGAAAGAAGAATAAAGAGCATCATCCGTTGGAATGCGATGGCGATGGTGGTCAGAGCAAATAAAATTGAGAACGGAATTGGCGGCCACATTTCCACTTATGCATCGGTTGCCACCCTCCTTGAAATCGGATTCAATCATTTCTTCAGAGCAAAAAGCGAAAACCATCCCGGCGATATGATCTATTTCCAGGGGCATGCCTCACCGGGAATATACGCCAGAGCATTTCTCGAAGGAAGAATTTCGGTTGAAGAGCTTGAAAACTTCAGAAGAGAGCTGAAAACTCCAAGAGGACTTTCCTCATACCCGCATCCCTGGCTGATGCCTGATTTCTGGCAGTTCCCAACCGTTTCGATGGGATTGGGACCACTTCAGGCTATTTACCAGGCACGATTTAACAGGTACCTCGAAGACAGAGGACTTGTTCCAAAATCTGACGCCAAAGTAATTGCGTTTCTTGGTGACGGTGAAACTGATGAACCCGAATCACTCGGTGCCATCACCCTCGCTTCCCGCGAAAAACTTGACAACCTCATTTTTATTATAAACTGTAACCTTCAAAGACTTGACGGTCCTGTAAGAGGTAACGGTAAAATCATCCAGGAACTTGAAGCTGCTTTCAGAGGTGCAGGCTGGAATGTTATAAAAGTTGTTTGGGGTTCCGACTGGGATCCGTTGCTCGAACGAGACGACAAAGGAATTCTCGTTCAGACTCTCGGAGAGATTGTTGACGGTGAATACCAGAAATTCTCTGTAGAGTCAGGTGCCTATGTCAGAGAAAAATTGTTCGGAAAACATCCTGAACTCACCAAAATGGTTGAGGAAATGAGCGATGAACAGTTGAGGAAGATGAGAAGAGGCGGACACGATCCTGAAAAAGTTTATACCGCTCTCAAATCAGCTTATGAGCACAAAGGTCAGCCGACTGTTATTCTTGCAAAGACAATCAAAGGTTACGGACTCGGTGAAAGCGGTGAAGGAAAGAACATTACTCACCAGCAGAAGAAACTGAACGAGGATGAATTAAGAGAATTCAGAACAAGATTTGGAATCCCCATTTCAGATGATGAAGTGGCTAAAGCTCCGTTTTACAAGCCTGCTCCCGACAGCCCCGAAATTCAGTATCTGAAAGCCAAAAGGGAAGCGCTCGGCGGTTCTGTTCCCCAAAGAAAAGTTGATATCAGACCGATTAAAACTCCACCCGAGGAAATCATTTCAGAATTCTTCGAAGGAACTGATGGCAGAGAAGTTTCCACCACGATGGTATTTGTTAAGATTCTCGCTAATCTTCTCAAAGACAGAGAGCTCGGCAAACTTATAGTTCCGATAGTTCCCGATGAAGCCCGTACATTTGGTATGGAAGCCCTCTTCCGTCAGGTAGGTATTTACTCTCATGTCGGACAGCTTTATGAGCCGGTTGACAGACAGAGCCTCCTTTATTATAAAGAAGCTATAGACGGACAGATTCTCGAAGAAGGTATTACTGAAGCCGGTTCAATGGCATCATTCCTCGCTGCAGGAACATCCTATGCCAACCATGGTTTGAATATGATTCCGTTTTTCATCTATTATTCGATGTTCGGATTCCAGAGAATAGGTGACCTTGTATGGGCAGGTGCCGATATGCGCACGAAGGGTTTCCTCGTGGGAGGAACTGCGGGCAGGACCACTCTTAATGGAGAGGGTCTGCAGCATCAGGATGGTCACTCGCACCACCTCGCTTATCCTGTGCCTACACTTCTGACCTACGATCCTGCATTTGCATTCGAACTTGCGATCATCATTCGCGAAGGCATTCGCAGAATGTATGAAGAACAGGAAGATAT
This sequence comes from Ignavibacteria bacterium, assembly GCA_017302895.1. Taxonomy (NCBI): domain Bacteria; kingdom Pseudomonadati; phylum Ignavibacteriota; class Ignavibacteria; species Ignavibacteria bacterium. The sequence continues at coordinate 499,948 of JAFLBV010000003.1, forward strand.
TTTTTATTATATCACAGTTATGAACGAAAATTATGCGATGCCTCCAATGCCCGAGGGTGTCAAAGAGGGAATTGTAAAAGGTCTCTATAAATTCCGTTCATCCGACAAGAAAAAATTGAAACTCAAGGTAAATCTCCTTGGCAGCGGCACGATCATGAATGAAGTGCTTAAAGCTCAGGAAATACTTGAAGAGAGATATGGTGTTGCAGCCGATATTTACAGCGCAACAAGTTACAAAGAACTCAGAAGAGAGGCTCTCGAAGTCGAGAGATGGAACCTTCTGAATCCGGGTGATCCGAAACAGACTTATATTTCGAAAGTCTTTGAAGGAGCTTCGGGAGTATTTGTTGCCTCGAGTGATTACATTAAGGCAATTCCTGATTCAATTTCCAAATGGGTACCCGGTAGATTATTAACTCTCGGAACAGATGGATTTGGAAGAAGTGAAGGCAGGAAAGAGCTTCGGGATTTCTTCGAAGTGGATGCAAAATATGTTACCGTGGCAGCGCTCTATGGACTGATGTTAGAGGGCAAGGTTAAACAGTCAGTTGTCGATAAAGCCATTGAAGAGCTTGATATCGACAAAAATAAACTTAACCCGATGATATCGTAAGAAAGGAATGTACCATGGATAAAGAATTTAAATTACCCGATCTGGGTGAAAGTATAGTTTCCGCGACCATCGTAAAGGTACTTATTGCACCGGGTGATATGGTGAAAGAGGATCAGACCGTTCTGGAGATTGAGACCGACAAGGCTACAATCGAAGTCCCTTCCGAGATATCCGGTAAAGTTTCGGGTGTTTATGTAAAAGAAGGCGATAAAGTTGAAGTGGGAGCTGTTGTGTTCTCAGTTAGCGCAGAAGGTCAGGCTGCTGCTCCGGTTGCGGCTCCCCCGGCAGTTGAAAAAGTGGTTGAAACTCCAATAGCAAAAGCTGAGGAACCGGTAACTGTTACTCCTGTTCCCGAAGCCCCTGTTCAGACTTCTGCTCCTGTATCGACCGAGATGATTTTGCCCGATTTAGGTGATACCATCCTGTCAGCGCTTGTTGTCAAAGTGCTTGTAAAAGTTGGCGATAAAGTTGTTGAAGATCAGTCTGTAATCGAAATAGAGACAGATAAAGCAACGGTCGAGGTGCCAGCGAGTGCTTCAGGTACTATCACGGAAGTCTTTGTAAAAGAAGGCGAGCATGCAAAAGTTGGTTCTGTGATGTTCAAACTTGATTCATCATCAGGTGCGGCTCCTTCAGCCAACTCCGGGGCAAGTGCACCTGTGGCACAGCCTGCGGTTCCGTCTCAAAGCGCTGCACCAAAACTTACCCCCGATGAGCTCAAAGAGGAATTGGGTAACCCTGAAGTTACAATTGCTCCACCAAGAGTATTACTCGACATGCAACCGCCGATCTTAAAAAATTCAGCTCCGGCTGCTCCTTCAGTCAGAAGGCTTGCCAGAGAGATTGGTGTGGATATCAACAAGGTGCCCGGTTCAGGTCCGGGTGGCAGAATAACCCTTGACGATGTGAAGGCTTACTCGAAAGCGCTGCATGAAGGCAGAGTGAAAGATCAGCCTCAGGCTGCAGGTGGCGGTTTTGGAATAAAACAGCAGCCACTACCCGATTTCAGCAAATTTGGCGAAATCGAACGGAAGGCTATGAACAACATCCGTACAAAGACTGCGGAACACCTGAGTTATGCTTGGGCTACAATTCCGCATGTAACGCAGTTTGACAAAGCGGACATAACTGATCTGGAACAGCTTCGGAAGAAATTTGCTCCCGATGTTGCGAAATCAGGCGGAAAACTCACGATGACTTCGATTCTGGTGAAGGTGATTACTGCCGCTTTGAAACAGTTCCCGCAGTTCAACTCATCGGTTGATATGGAGAAAAAAGAGATAGTTTACAAGAGCTATTTCAATATCGGCATCGCTGTAGATACTGAGTTCGGTTTGATCGTTCCAAATATCAAGGGAACTGACAAACTTAACCTGACACAAATTTCAGCCGAAATGAATGTGATTTCTGAAAAGGCAAGGAACAAAAAAATCGGACTCGATGACCTGCAGGGTGGATGCTTCACCATTTCCAACCTCGGTGGAATTGGCGGTACATATTTTACTCCTGTTGTAAATTCACCTGAAGTTGCAATACTGGGTGTCTCCAAAGGTGCATTCGAACCTGTTTACAAAGACGGGAATTTTGTGCCGAGATTGATGCTTCCATTGTCGCTTTCATACGATCACAGAGTCATCGATGGTGCTGATGCAATCCGTTTCTTAAGATGGGTTATCGAAACTCTCGAGAATCCTTTTAAACTTATGATTGAAGGGTAGGGGGTTGCGATGATAAAAACACAATTATTGGTGATTGGTGCCGGACCCGGTGGATATGCTGCTGCTTTCGCTGCTGCAGATATGGGTATGGAAGTTACTTTGGTGGATTTGGATAAAAATCCCGGAGGAGTGTGTCTCTTCAGAGGTTGTATTCCTTCTAAAGCACTTCTTCATGTCGCAAAACTGATTAATGAAACAAAAGAAGCGAAGCACTGGGGTATCGATTTTGGTGAACCAAAAATCAACCTCGATCAGCTTCGGGATTTCAAAAACAGAGTAGTTGCTAAAATGACGGGTGGACTTGGTCAGCTCGCCAAACAGCGCAAGATCAATTTTGTTCAGGGAAGGGCTACATTTACATCTTCCCGCTCGGTAAAAGTCGATCTGAACGACGGTGGCAAGGATGAGATTCACTTCGAAAAAGCGATTATTGCCATTGGTTCTGAAATCATAACAATTCCTGCATTTAATATCCAGAGCAACAGGCTGTTGAATTCCACTTCCGCGCTCGATCTTCCTGCAATTCCTGAAAAGATGCTTGTAATCGGTGGCGGATACATCGGTCTTGAGCTTGGGTCAGTATATGCAGCACTCGGGACAAAGGTTTCTGTTGTGGAGATGACAAACGGACTTCTGCCCGGTGCCGACCGTGACATGGTGAACTTCCTCTCTCAGATGTTGAAGAAAAAGTTCGAAGCAATTATGCTTGAGTCAAGAGTGATGAAACTTGAACCTGTCGAAAACGGCATAAATGTTACAATTCAGGACAAAACAGGTGCAGACAGAGTGGAATTCTACGATTATGTGCTTGCATCAATCGGAAGAAGACCAAATACCGCAGGACTCGGTCTGGAGACCACAAAAGTTGAACTTACACCCCGTGGACATATCAAAGTTGATAACACCTTGAAGACCACTGACCAGTATATTTATGCAATTGGTGATATTGCTGGTGATCCAATGCTTGCTCACAAAGCCTCTCACGAAGCCCGTGTGGCGGTAGAGGCTATCGCGGGTCACCGTGTGGCATTCGAACCTGCGGCAATTCCTGCCGTGGTTTTCACTGATCCCGAAATTGCATGGGCAGGTATCACAGAAACTGAAGCCCGTGAAAAAGGAATTAAGCACGAAGTTGCTAAGTTCCCGTGGGCAGCATCAGGCAGAGCGACAACATTGGACAGATTCGATGGCGTCACAAAGCTAATCGTTGATCCTGATACTCAGAGAATTCTCGGAGTGGGAATTTGTGGTCCCGGTGCAGGAGAACTCATCGCTGAAGGCACACTTGCCATCGAGATGGGAGCAAATGTTACCGACCTTAAAATGACAATTCATCCTCATCCGACACTTTCAGAAACCGTAATGGAAGCTGCAGAAGTTTTCTTCGGCGAAAGTGTCCATCTCTACAGACCGAAGAAGAAGGTTTGAAAACTGAGGGCTGAATATTTGAAGGCTGAGGGCTGAATAGCGAAGGCTGAAAAATTTAGGGGCGATGTCAGAAATGATATTCGCCCCTTTTTTATTTATGGTCAATCTTTAGCTTCGGAAAAGGAGCGACAATCGTCCCGATTGTCCAATCGAAAAACTCAATCTCAGGGACAGGAGCGACAATCGTCTCGATTGTCTTACCGATCAACAAAATCACAGGGATAGGAGCGACAATCGTCCCGATTGTCCTATCGACCAACAAAATCACAGGGACAGGAGTGACAATCGTCCCGATTGTCCTATCGACCAACAAAATCACAGGGATAGGAGCGACAATCGTCCCGATTGTCCTATCGACCAACAAAATGGAAATGCAGAAATTTATTTAACTTAAACCATATTCATACAAAGCATGAAATCGAATTTCGAACCGGTTAAAGACTTGAATTTTACACGAAGGAAACTCCCTCACTATCAATCCACCCGCACTTGTTATTTCGTTACCTCACACTGTTCGATGGGTGTCATTTTGTCGCCTGAGGAAAGAGACATTGTGCTTTCAGCGATAAAATTCCTCGATGATAAAAAATACGATCTCCTGACGGCAGTTGTGATGCCGGATCATATACACCTTCTTATAATTCCGCATCCTAAAAATGACGATTCGGAATTTTCCCTTTCTGAAATAATGCACAGCATAAAGAGTTACACAGCCCATCAGTGCAAAAGAAAAATTTGGCAACATGAATCCTTCGACAAGACTGTAAGAAACAACGATGAATTTGTAACATTTGCGAGCTATATCTTTAATAATCCTATGAAAAAAGGGTTGGTGGCAGAGGGCGAGGATTACAAATGGTTTTATGTTTTTAATAATAAGTTAGAATATATATAAATAACATATAACGCATAATAAAATATAAGTTAGAATAACAGATGAGTAAAAATATGCAATCAAGTAACTGCTTTCTCTGCTCCGAAAATGTAAAATAATACACATCTCTCATATCGCATTCATTGTATGGAAAGTATTCATCAACTCAGAATTTCTATTACGGGAAATAAGTCGATGAAATTCTGGATGAGGCCATCTCACCCGCATACATCCAATTCCAAGATAATAATTATTATGATGATTCATAAGAGTATCTCAAGCGATAGTATAAGCATTAATAGTATCCAAAAAAAATAGAAATGCTTAGTTAGTATTATAAGTTTCATCGCGATCTGCCTACATGGAATGATCGCGGGGTCGAACCTATCATGGCCAAATATTATGGTCGCCTCAAAGATGTTGATTATAAGAAAATTAAATCCGTTTTGAAAAAATAACAAGGAATCTCTTTGACTACTCATAAAAGTTTTTCTTCTTTCTAAGATTCAGAATACACAAAAAAATCTAGATACAGCACCATGCTAAATGATCTAGAACATTCCAATGACTCACTCATATTAAGAGATGTATGCTAAAAAATAGGGAAAGCACTTAAAAAAGTAAAAATCTAAAATAATTTTAAAGGTTCTTATTATTCTGGATAAAAGAAATTTTAAGAATTCTTAAAAAAACAAAAAAAGCGAAAATAAAATAACTTCAAAAAATAAGAATAGAATAAAAAATAAAAATAAAATGCTTTCGGTTTCAAAAAGATAAAATTCAACCCAAAACTTAATACTAAAAATGATGAAGTAACTGGATTAAAAGATATAATATATGGTTCAAATCACTCTATAAAGTAAAGAAAGTACGCAACTATCAAAAATACAATATCAAATGAAAAAACTAATGAAAAGACAGGAGGTAACTAGACAATATCAAGATAATAAAAATCAAAAAGAGAAAAAAGTAAAAGTATTCATCCTTCATCAAGTAGAACTTCATTTTCTAAAAAGCCTGCTACTTCAAGAGATAATTTTGTTCACGATGCTATTCAGTCAAAGTTTAAATCAGTAAAAACTTTCAATATTGCAAATATTATACACAATAATTAGAATTTAAGGACAATAAACTAGATTTACAAACCTGTTTAAAAATTATAGAAAAAATAAAAAACCTCAGTGGAGCTAAGTAGAAAATCCTCATCAAAACAATTAATTTCTAGACTTAAATTCCGATCGAATAGTCATCATAACTTGCCTACAGCTTCTATCCTTAATCGAGATTTATCTAAAAAATAGTTAATGAGTAGTTTGAAATCAAATAGAAGTGCCTCAAAGAAAAGCATTCCTATTTCAGTAGCCAAAGGATCGATCATCGAACTAGATGGAATAAACCATATAAGTTAAAAAAGTCTCCAATCAGCTCGACAAAATTCTCATAGAATATTGAGAACAAATTCATCAGGAAAACTAAATAATCAGCCAAGCAGCTTCGATAAACAGTACACAACTAGTAAAATACCTATTGAAAATAAAGGATTTGGTAAGAAGAGAAACTCTATTGTGGAAAACATTCTAGAGAAGAAATTGACGGTCTTTAAGAGAAAACAGGCGGTAATGTGAATTTTTACTTAATAATATTTTAATATTTATCTGTGTTAATTACTTTAGTTTTATATATAATTTGCATATATACTCATTTATCATTAATTGCTTAATTACAATAATTGAGATTTTTAACTGATGTAAACTCAAATCAAAAAGGTGTTACAAGAGATAATAAGTTCTTTCGAATCTGATAGTCTGGACTATTTGACATGTTTTAAAAAATCTTTACAATAAATATTGATAAGCTTAAAATAAGAGCAATAAATAATGAAGGAAATGCACCAATAAGAAATTGATAGATTAAAGGATATTATAAGATAAAAATAACAATAAATAATGTAATTAAAATAGTAAAACTAAAAGAAGCATGAAGTTTAAACAAATAAACAAACTCCTTATAAAATATTGTTAAAGTCAAATAGGAACCAAGACATAATAAACAACAAAGAAAATGTGCAAAAATAAGACACAAATAATGCGTAATACCCATTTTGTAATGTTAGCATAACGGCAATAAAATAGAATCGGTATTCCTTACAAGTTGGGCCGAGTGGGTTTAGTAATAGTGGTAAACGGACTTGTAGGATTAATTCATCTCACATTAAAAATAAAATAATTAATCAGCAAAGACTCAAATTTGTGAATAGTCCGAGGGAGTGGAATAACGAAAACAATTAAATGAGCAGCAAATACTTAAAGCCTACTTAAAGTACGCTCCATCTCAACATCTCGGATGTCAATCTTGGCTCTCCTCGATTCAACACAACGCGGAATTAAAAATAAGAAAAAACTAATTATTTGAAAGTTAACTATGATAAATTTGTTAATTAGAATTAAATAAAGTCATCCTCAATCACTAACAAACCTAAGCTATGCAGAAAGCCAAACAATATAAATAGAAGCAAAAGAGGATTGTTTTAAAGAAAAAAAGAGACAGCTGCTTTTGAAACCAACAAATTCAAAGGCGTTTAAATGGCAATACCAATTAAGATAATAAATGTCTCCGATATAAAGCCTCGTTGATTTTATAAATAATAATATTTTCTTAAATGATAAACAAAGATTCTCGCGTTTAGATTGAAGCTGACTAATCTGATAAAGAGAACTATGAATAACAAGCTTACCCTAAATCGACGATGATTAATCTAAGAGTTGATGAAGACATAGTTAAAGGGATTTGTGAATAGTTTATTTCAAAAAAGTAAAAGGCAGCAAGATAGTTAAACTATTACTAAATTCCAAATTGGGAGCATAAAAATTGGTAGCCAATGGCATGTCACTTTAGAAATATTGAGTATACTTCTATAAATGTTCGAACCCCAAAAACCCTCCAACAATGCCTGTAATTTATATGTAAAGAGTATTTGCCTTATTATAAGTAAATATTTCAGAATTAATCTTAAAGAAAAAAATTATAATTATTTCTTTATGATCGTGTAAGATCAATCAGGTGTTAACTATTCGTCCAAGCAATATTTGAACCCAAAATGGCAATGAAATTGATTAAACTTATTTTATTTTTGGAAATGATGATAGAGCAGCCGATATAATTGGCAGGTTTAGAATACTTCTTTGCACCTTAAGTTAAATCTAATGTGCTAGAAGATTAAAGTTTGAAATAATACTTTAATTAAGCTTTAGAATTGGCAATATATTGGAAGAAAAAATAAAAATTATTAGCTTTATTGGCTGATCATTTCGATGAAATATAGAAATAATAGAAGCTGCAATAGGCTCTGAATAAAAAATTAAAAATTTTGAATAAAAACTATATTGTCTATTTTACGGAACTTCTCAAGAATAAAAACATATATATTCGTTTCATACTTTGGTCATATATTATAAAAATGAGATAAATTTTTATCGCTCACTATAAGAAGGCTAAAATGAATGAAAAAGCTGGCTTCATCTGTCGAGTTTTGGGATATAGTAAAATGGATGGATGGATTGATCTCAGCAAATAAGCAGATCAACTTAAATTACAATCCCACAAATGCTAATTTGATTTAGATATAAAATTGTGGATTTCATAAAAGGATCTTTTCAATGTGTTGAATGATTTGTTATCGGATATAAGCTGATCCTTATTTTTGTTTTATTTTTAAAATATACAAAATAATCAATTAGATTCTATTAAATTGTATTTTATTGAAGGTAGACTATTAGAATAAAAGGTGGTTTGATAGTAACTGTTAAGGAAATGTATAAACGTTATAAACAAAAAATGTCAATAATTTATTTAAAATTTATTCATATCAATTAAATTGAAAATGATGAGCCAAGGCCAAGTGACATATTATCGTATAAAA